>JBFWWA010000100.1:0-10789 GCA_050246455.1 Planctomycetaceae bacterium | reverse complement strand
TCCTGGGCGTTACCGCAGACGTCCCGAGATTTGAAGGGACTGATAACCTCGTCGCACCGAACAGCAGCACCGGCGCACCGCACCTGTCGAGCAGCGTGACCTGCGTCGTGAACGTCTACGGCCCGAGCGATTTCACGAAGTCGTACGGCAAGAGCGTCGATGCCCACGAAGTCCTCCCTCTCTGGCTGGGCGGAAACCTGGAGACGGCCCGGCCGCGTCACATCGAGTCGAGCCCGCTCAACTGGGTCACCCCCGCGGCCTCCCCGACCCTCTGCATTCACGGCACGGAAGACAAATATGTCGCCCACGAGCAGGCCGTCTGGATCGTCGACAGGCTCAAATCGTCAGGTGTCGAAGCGGTGCTGCTGACCCTCGAAGGAGCCGGCCACGGCTTCAAAGGACCCGACGCCGAGAAAGCGGAACAGGCATTGTTCGAATTCTTCGACAAGCACCTGAAACCCTGAAAAAGGCTGCTCGGGTTTTCCAGGGTGGGCGCTGCCCGGCAACTCGCGGGTCGTACCGGAGCAGCCGAGGGGGTCGGTTGCCCGCAGCCCCGCTCCCCGCCTTCCCTAGCGTTTTTCCCCGGCATTCTGCTATAGTCCGGGCATCTCCGGCTTGCGTGGTTTCGGGCGGTGTCGTCCGATCGCGGGCTGGAACGGACCCCGAACGACTCTTTCTCACCTGGCCCGGGTTGGCTTTGCTGCGCGGAAGCCGCCGTCGAGTTGCCAGAATCGCATCATTCCCGCCGCTTCACCCGGCATCGCCGCCGTTCGCACGTGAAGCCCCGCGTGAGTGTATTGCGGACGCGTTCCCTTCATCGGGTGCGGAGATATTGTCGTCCTATTGCAGGCGAACGGCACTGGAACACAAGAAGCATGGTTGATCGTAACCTCATTCGCGAATTCAACGTCAACGACAACGATCTCGATCAGGCGCTCGGCGACGCCCTCAACGACTGGGCGCAGGACGAGTCGCACATGGACGTCCTGTACGACGAACGCGCCCGCTCGTTCGACGTCAACCAGATCGTGCACGGCACCGTCATCCGTATCGAAGGGGACGAAGTTCTCGTCGACATCGGCTACAAGAGCGAAGGCATCGTCCCGCTCGATGAATGGTCCGAGACCGACGAGAAGCCGGTCGCCGGCCAGCGCGTCGACGTGCTCCTCGAAGAAGTCGAAGACGACTTCGGGCTGATTCTGCTCTCGAAGCGGAAGGCCGACCGGATCCGCGAGTGGGAAAAGATCATCGAGTCCCACAAGGAAGGGGACGTCGTCAAGGGGGCAGTGCAGCGCAAGATCAAGGGTGGTCTGCTCGTCAACATCGGCGTCAACGTCTTTCTTCCGGCGAGCCAGGTCGATATCCGCCGTCCCGCCGACATTGGCTGGTACATCGGCAAGGAGATCGAGTGCGTCATTCTCAAGATCGACGAACAGCGCCGCAACATCGTCGTTTCTCGCCGCAAGCTGATTGAAGACAAGCGCGAGAAGATGAAGCAGGCGCTTCTCTCCGAGATTACCGAAGGGGAATTGCGGAAGGGAACGGTCAAGAACATCGCCGACTTCGGCGCGTTCGTGGACCTCGGCGGCATCGACGGTCTGCTGCACATTACCGACATGAGCTGGGGCCGCATCAGTCACCCGTCGGAAATGGTGAAGATCGACGACGAGATCGAAGTCATGATCCTGAACGTCGACCGCGAGAAAGAGAAGATCGCGCTCGGCCTGAAGCAGAAGTTCCCCAGCCCCTGGGAAGTTGTCAGCGAAAAGTACCCCGTCAACACGAAGGTCAAGGGGGAAGTCGTCAACGTCATGTCGTACGGTGCCTTCGTCAAGCTGGAAGACGGCATCGAAGGACTTGTGCACATCAGCGAGATGTCGTGGACGAAGCGGGTCAATCACCCCAGCGAACTCGTCAACATCGGCGACGAGGTCGAAGTGATGGTCCTTGGCATCAACCAGGACAAGCAGGAAATCTCGCTCGGCATGAAGCAGACGCAGCCGAATCCGTGGGACGAAGTCGCGCGGAAGTATCCGCCAGGCTCGCACGTCAAGGGAACGGTTCGCAACCTCACCAACTACGGTGCGTTCATCGAGCTGGAAGAGGGTGTCGACGGCCTGCTCCACGTCAGCGACATGTCGTGGACCCGCAAGATCTCGCACGCCAACGAAATGCTCAAGCGGGGCGACGAGATTGAATGCCAGGTCCTCTCGGTCGACGAAGACCGCAAGCGAATCGCGCTCGGCCTCAAGCAGCTCGCCGGCGACCCGTGGGAAAACAACATCCCGAGCAAGTTCCAGCCCGGAACGGTCGTCAAAGGCAAGGTCACGAAGATCACGAACTTCGGCGTCTTCGTGGAACTCGAGCCGGAGCTCGAAGGCCTCCTGCACATCTCCGAGCTGTCGGATCAGAAAATCGACAATCCGGAAGACGTGGTGAAGGTCGGCGAGGAGATAGATGTCCGGATTCTGCGGGTCGACACCGCGGAGCGGAAGATCGGTCTCAGCCGGAAACTCGAAGGTGGAGACGAAGGGGAAGAGGCGGGCGGCGAGGACAAAGCCGCTCCGGCTGCTCCTCGCGAAGAGCTCAAGGGTGGAACCGGCAGCGGCGCTTCCGGACCGCTCTTCAGCATGGGACAGGAGTCCAGCGACGAAGAGTAAGTATCTGGCCTGATTCGTTACGCCCAGCGGCCGCCGTTACGATCGGCGCGTTCGGAACAGAGCGATATCGACTGTTTCGCATGCGTCAGTTCCGGTCGGGCAATGCACGCGTTACAACCAGACGCAGTAAACCTTGCGGCCCCTCAGACCCCGTCTGAGGGGCCGTTATTATTGCGCTAACTTCCCCGTTTACCACTTCCTCAGCGCCGGAATCCCTTTCGGCCGCGGTCATTTACAAGTCTCAGAAAACTCCGGTCGATAAATTTCAACGGCCAAGAGGCTGAGACCGTCTCTCCGCAGGGAATGACCCCGCGATCACGGCAAGTACGCCGCAAACCCATGCTTTGACCGCGGGCGAATTTTCGCCCGGAGGCACACCTCAAGACCGCCGCCGACAGGAATTCCATGCACAAAACAACAACTCGCCGCCGCATCTCCACCGCCGTTCAATCGCCGCTCGAGACTTATCTGCGCGAAATCAATGAAACGGCTCTGTTGAGTGCGGGCGAAGAAAAAGAGCTCTCGTACCGCATCGGAGAAGGAAACAAGGAAGCACGCGACCGCATGGTGCGGGCGAACCTGCGCCTCGTCGTAAATATTGCCCGGGCGTATACCGGAAAAGGCCTGCCGCTGCAGGACCTGATCGAAGAAGGAAACCTCGGCCTGCTGCGTGCCGTTGAAGGTTTCGATCCCGAGATGAACACCCGGTTCAGCACCTATGCAAGCTACTGGATCAAGCAGTCGATCAAGCGGGCGCTCGTCAACTCCGCAAAGACGATCCGCATTCCCGCCTATATGGTCGAGCTGCTGACAAAATGGCGGCGTGCGACGGCCAAGCTGCAGGATGAGCTCAAACGGACGCCGACTGCCGAAGAAGTTGCGACCGAACTGCAGCTTCCGAAGAAGAAGCTCCGGATCGTGAAGAAGGCGATTCAGCTTTACAACTCGACGCCGCAGACCGATCAATCGGAATCGGGATGGTCGCTCGGCGAAATGATCGCCGATGAACGGACGAAGGGGCCTGAAGACGAGCTCATTGACCACGACAACCTTTCGCACGTCTTTGAAATGCTCGACGTCATGGAGCCGCGCGAAGCGACGATCCTCCGGATGCGATTCGGCCTGGACGATTCCGAGCCGAAGACGCTCAAGGAAATTGGCGAGACTCTCGGCCTCACACGGGAACGGGTCCGCCAGATTGAGAACGAAGCGCTCAATCGTCTCGCGAAGGGATTGCTCGGAGAGGGAATCTGAACGCGGCCTGCCGTTGATTCCGGGTCAGCCGCTGTTTTGATTCACCGTCTCGACGAGGCATCGGACGTGAACTGCGGGGAGCGTGCGCTCCGAGGTTCAATCCCGGGAAGAATGCCGTTCCCCTGGATCGATGACGACGCTCAGCGTTTGAAGGCGTCGTACAGGATGTAGCCGATGCACCCGAAGATCAGGAAGTTTTTCGGGATGGGCAAAAAGCCGAGCCATGTCAGCGTGCACACGCCCGTCATGAAGAAATAACCCATCGCCCAAATCCTTGCCGGGAGCTTTCCCGCGTGTCCCACAGGTGGGCGCGCGGTCGGATGCGAGAGTGCGGCCCGCACCCCTCGTCCGTTTTCAAGTATAGAACAGCAATTGCGACCGGTGCCGTGCCGAAGGCTGAAATTTCCCCGGATTTCGGCCCGATTTCCCCCCGTACGACCGGCGGAACCGCGCCAGATCCGTCCGGACGGCTCTTCCGGTTAGAATAAGTCCACCCCGACCGGCAGAAGCCTGAACCTGGTTCGCGCTCGATGAAACTCGGCTACAACACGAATGGGCTCGCATTCCACCCCTGGGAAACAGCGCTCGAACTCCTGGCGGAGGCGGGGTACCGATCGGTCGCTGTCACCCTCGATCATCATTGCCTCAATCCGTTTGCATCGGATCTGCCGGGCGAGTTGAAGCGGATGCGTCAGGCGCTTGAAACGCACGAGCTTTCGTCCGTAATCGAGACCGGGGCGCGGTTCCTGCTGAACTCGCGCGAAAAACATGAACCGACCTTGCTCACCGGCAGTGTCGACGGCCGTCGGTTGCGGGTTGACTTCCTGAAACGGGCGATCGACATTGCCGCCGAGCTCGGTTCAGACGCAATGTCCTTCTGGTCGGGGGTTCTTCGCGACCCGATTGACAATATCGCCGCACTGGAACGGCTGGCGGACGGATGCCGTGAGGTTCTCGACCATGCGACGAAAAGGAACGTCCGACTTGCGTTTGAGCCCGAACCGGGAATGCTGATCGAAAGTTTCGATCAGTACTCACGCCTGCTGGAACTCGTCGATGGTCCGCTGTTCGGACTCACGATCGATATCGGTCACGTGCAGTGCGTCGAAGAGGGGCCGATCGTGCCATACATCACTGCCTGGGGGGCGCGCCTGTTCAATGTTCACATCGAAGACATGCGACGCGGCGTGCATGAACATCTGATGTTCGGCGAAGGGGAAATCGACTTTCCTCCCGTGATTTCGGCTCTCAAGCAGATCGGCTACACTGGAGGAGTCCACGTCGAACTCAGCCGGCACAGCCATGCGGCACCGGATGCCCTGCGGAAATCGTACGAATTTCTGCAGCCGCTGATGGCAGAGTAGCCGCTGCCAGACAACCAACGACAGGTCGTCGGCTTGGGTTTTGATGACTCCTCAAACCTGATCTCTGAGACCGATCCGCACCATGCATCAATACGCCGTTCTGATTTCCATTCCAGGACTCCGTCAGAAGGACCTCGCATCGCTCCCGCGGCTGTCGTCGCTTGTGAAGTCGGGGGCGACCGTGCCGCTCACACCGAGCTTCCCCTGCGTCACCTGTCCGGTGCAGGCGACAATGACGACGGGAGTTTCTCCCGGCGAACATGGCGTGCTCGCGAACGGCTTCTACTGGCGCGACAAATCCGAAGTCGAGATGTGGACCGCGTGGAACGACAAAGTCGATGCGCCGCAGATCTGGGATCGACTTCACGCGCACGACAGCGCGCTGACGTCGGCCGCCTGGTTTCCGCTGCTGGTCAAAGGGGCAGGGGCCGATTTCATTTGCACCCCCGCACCGATCCACAACCCTGACGGCTCGGAATCGCTCTGGTGCTATACCAAGCCGGCCGAGTTCTATGGTGAGCTTCGGGATCAGCTCGGGCATTTTCCGCTGATGCATTTCTGGGGGCCCCTGGCGAACATCAAGTCGACCGACTGGATTGTCGATTCCGCGGTTGTCGGCGCGAAGAAATTCCGCCCCCGTTTTACATACATCTACATTCCCCATCTCGACTATGCCGCACAGAAGTTCGGGCCCGACAGCCCGCAGGCAATCACCGCGCTCGGCGAAGCAGACGCCGCCCTCGGCCGGCTGATCGATGGTTTCGCCTCGGCGGGCCTTGATGACGTGCTGTGGGTCGTCGCCGGTGAGTACGCAATTACACCCGTCGACGGCGCGGTCTTTCCGAACCGAATTCTTCGCGAAGCCGGTTTGCTGGCGCTCCACGAGGAAGAGGGACTCGAGAATCTCGACCCTGGCCAGTCGAAAGCATGGGCGCTCGTCGATCACCAGTTCGCGCATGTTTTCGTTCGCAATTCATCCGACATCGCGAAAGTGGCGGAGTTGTTCCGTGGCCAGCCGGGAATTGCGGAAGTGCTCTCCTGTGATGCACTCCGCGAGCAAGGAATTGCGAACCCGCGCACCGGCGAGATCGTGCTCATCTCCGAGCCGACGAAATGGTTTGCTTACTACTGGTGGCTCGACGATGCGAAAGCACCGAAGTACGCCCGCACCGTCGATATTCATCAGAAGCCGGGCTACGACCCGGTCGAGCTCTTTATCGACATGCCGGCCCGCGCAATTCCGCTCAACGCGTCGCTCGTGAAAGGTTCGCACGGCTACCCGGCCGATTCCCCCGAGCGGCAAAGCGTGCTGCTCACTTCCGATGCGGCGGCCCTCCCCGGCAACGAGGCGCTCCGTGATATCGACGTGGCGGGGATCGTGCTTCGAAACTTCGGCGTACCGGCGAACTGAGAGTTTTATCGGGCTCCCTGCGCTTCATGGGGGATCCGATCGGCCGGACGTTGCGCATGCCGCCTCTGACGGCGATGACGATTTTGGTGCGTATATCGGTCATCGGTCGTTGCTTTGCAGGTGTTTCCCTCCGATCAATTCCTACAGGCGTGCTTCGCTGTTCGTCCGAGACCAGGAATCGGCCGAGTGCCCCGTTTTCACGCTGCGACCCTACGGAACGGCGTGGAAATGATCGATAACGATGATGCTGCACGAACTTTCATGAGGCAGCCGCATCCGATGGTTCTCGACCCGCTGACCAAGACGTTCGATTTCCTGACGACGACGGGCAACGTCCACGCCGTCGACGTCTTGATCTGCGCGCTCGATGCGGTCGATGAATCGATTCGCGAGCGAGCGGGCGTGGCCTTGTTGCGTCGGGCAGCGACCCGCGGACAGATCGAGGTGATCCGCCGCTACGGAAACCTGCCGGCGCGCGTCCACAGCATGCTTCAGGAGCAGCAGCCGGGACGTCTCACGGCCGCGTTTCGGCAATGCCTTTGCTACGGCGAACCCGAGTTGCGGCGCGTCGGCCGCGAGTTGCTGCTGGAAGCGGAATATTACGACCAGACACCGCTGCTTCTGGAAATGATCGAAAGCGATCAGCCGGAGCAGTGCGAGCTCGGCGCCTTCCTCCTGCGAGAGCTCGTCAACCGGCTGTACGAGCATCTTCGCAATGACAAGGAATCGCGCAAATCGTCCGGCGACGAAACGGCTCCCGTCCGCCCGCTCAAGAACGCAGTCAAGGTCGGCCGCGCGATGCTCGCGCACCTTGAAGCGTCCATTGCGAGGTACGACAAGCTCAAGCGTCCGCAACCGGTCGTGGAAGCGGCGCTCGCCCTCGGCTGTGTCGAGCATGAAGTGGCCCGCAAGATTCTGAACCAGTCGGCGCCGCTCTGCCGGGAACTCGCAGGCAATCTGCTCATGACGAGCGAAGTTCCGGGCGTGATGCAGTCGGTGCTCGACTTCATGGCGCGAAGTTATCCTCCCCTGCGCGTTTTCAGCGTGCTGCAGGAACGGTGTGACCTCAAGTTCATTCTGAATCTGCTGCAGTCGTATCCCCGGAATCCGGGAGAGACGCTGCTCAAGAACATCCGTCAGATCGAGTCTGTTGCGTGGCTTAGAGACTTCGACCTTCTCGATACCATTCCCCAGGAACTGCACGAGGCGCTTGTTGCGTTCGTTTCCTCGACCGGCATTCCGCATTCGGCGAAAACTGCGGTGCACCAGTGGATCATTCGCAACGGCAGCTCCGCCGGACGCCTTGCTTCGGCCGAAGCACTCTCGGTGCTCGACGATCGTGCGGTGAAGACGGCGCTCTACGACAGTCTCGAATCGAAGGACGAGGTCGCGCAGGCCTGGGCCACCGGCCAGCTTCGTTCGCGTGGGATTCCCGAAGCGCTCCGGCTGCTGATCGAGCGGCTCGACAGTCCGCATGACGCGGTGCGCGCCGTCGCGCGCGACGAACTGCAGAGCTTCAATCTGGAGCTTCTCCTGAGCCTGTTCGACCAGATCGATGCGACGCTCGCGCGCAGAGCGGGGACCCTTGTTCGAAAAATCGATACCGATTACGTGCGAAAGCTGAACGCAGAGCTGGCGGGACCGATTGCGCGGAAACGGATGCACGCCGCCCGCGGGGCAGTGGCGCTCGGAATGCAGGATGAAGTCGCCGCGGCACTTTTGTCGCTCGCTGAAGACGAGGACCCGCTGGTTCGCCGGACAATCGTCGAGCTGCTGCCCGAAATCAATTCGCCAGACGTTCCGTCGATCCTTGAACACTTGCGAGACGACCCGAATGCTCGCGTGCGAGAAGGGGTCGATGCGGCCATCGCACGCATCGATGGAATCCGCGAACAGGTCGGCATCAATCCCGTCTGACTTCGACACGGCTGAGCCGTCCCGGTTCCGGCAATCATTCCGGACGAGACTGTCGGCCAGTGGAGAGAGAAATGCACCTTCAGATCGACAATTCAATGTTGCTTGCTCAGAACCTTGGAGACGGGTTTCGCAAGTTCTCGCAGGGAAGCCAGACCTCGTCCGACTACATGTTCCTGTTCATCGTCCTCGGAATCCTGGTGGCCGGGGCGGTCGGGCTTTACATCTGGGATCGCCGTCGCACGCAGTCCGTGCGGGAAGCGGAAACCGGTGAATCCCTGTTCCGCGAACTCTGCAACGAGCATCGGCTGACGCGTCCCGAACGCGATCTACTCATGCGTTGTCTCGGCTCGGGAGATGACCGGCTCGAACAGCCCGCGCTCGTTTTTGCCGACCCGACGATCCTGCGACGCTATGCCGAACGGGCCGGGGCCGATTCGAAGGAGTCCCGATCGCTTGCCAATAAGTTGTACGGGCGGTGACGATTCGCTGTCGAATTCTCGACCAGGTGAGCGATTGTTCGACGCCCCCCTGGCTGAGCCGGAGCGGATGCGACGTCAACCGAGTTCGGGGACGGCGTCGGCAATGCGGCGGACGCGGCCTTCCCGGTCGACACAGGCAAGCGTGCTTTCCGCCTTCGCGAGCAGAGTGCTGTCTCGAAAGACCTCGTAAGTATGCTCGAGCTTTGCGGGGCTGACGCGCGTGAGCGTGGTGCGGATTGTCAGCACATCGTCGTAGTGTGCGGGCAAGTGGTATTTCACTTCCATTTTCACGACGACGAAAAACAGTCCGCTGGCTTCGAGGGCGCGATAGTCCCCCCCTTGGGCGCGAAACAGATCGGTGCGCCCCACCTCAAAATAGCTGAGATAGTTCGCGTGGTGCAGAAACCCCATCGCGTCGGTTTCGCTGTACCGGACGCGAATTGTTGTTTCGTGTTGCTGGAGCATCGTTGTTTGAATCGGGGCGGACGCCGTCAGTTTCCGGTCGTGGCGACGAGAGGCACGTCGTAGGTCCGGCGCGACGGAGTGCCTGTGTTCGACCGAGAGGCATCGAGGGCGATCTGATAGAGCCTTTGGCCTGACGGTGTGGGGTATTCCATATCGATGCAGGCCTGGCAGAGATGCCGCTTGTCGATTTCCAGGCAGCGTGAAATTGATTCGACCTGCAGATACCGCAGCGAATCAGCGCCGATCTCGTCCGCCATCCGCCGTTCAATTTCGGGCGTAAGATTCGAGCCTTCCATGAATTTTGGCGCGAAGAGCTCGGAAACGGTCGACATATCGATGCCGTAGAAGCAGGGGGCGACGATCGGCGGACAGGCGACGCGGACGTGCACCTCGCGCGCCTTCCCCCGTTCCTTCAACTGCGAAATCAGGAGCTTCATCGTCGTTGAACGGACGATCGTGTCTTCGACGAGGAAAACCCTCTTTCCTTCGAGCACCTGGGGAAGGGGGGTGTATTTCATACGGACTTTGTCGGCCCGGTTTCCGCCGTCAATGAACGTCCGGCCGACGTAGCGATTACGGATCAGCCCTTCGAGCGATGGAACTTTGAGGCGGTAGGCCATGGCGTCGGCCGCAGCTTTCGCCGTGTCGGGAACCGGCACGACGATCGTGTCTTCATCGATCGGCACGGTTTCCTGAGCAGCGAGTTCGTCGCCGAGCCGTTTGCGGGTGAGGTACACGCTCCGGTCGTCGAGATTGCTCGCAACGTTCGCGAAATAGATCCACTCGAAGAAACAGTGGGCGCGGCGCGGGCTGGCGACGAACTGGATCGGTCCTGAGTATTGACCGTTTTCGATGATGATCGCACAGCCGGGAGGAAGCGAATGAATGCTCGATTCGTGAAAACCGAGGTGCGTCAGCGCGACACTTTCACTGGCCGCCGCGAAGAGCGGGCCTTCTTTGGCATAGCAGAGGGGGCGAATACCGAGTGGATCGCGCGCGACGAACATATCCCCCGACGCGCTCATGAAGACGATGTTGTACGCGCCGTCGAGCCGTTGACGGAGCGCGACCAGCAGGTCGAGCAGATCGGCATGGCGGCCGTCTGCCAGTTCCTGCGCGATCAGGTGGCGCAGAATCTCTGTATCGCTCTCCAGGGCCAGATGGAAATTGGGATTCGCGAGGATTTCTTCACGGAGTTCGAGGTAGTTCGCCAACTGGCCATTGAATGCGAAGCTGAAC
>JBFWWA010000099.1:0-10795 GCA_050246455.1 Planctomycetaceae bacterium | reverse complement strand
GGAGTATTTCAGCAGGCATCTCGATCTGGCCCGCCGGCTGGACCTGCCGTTCATTGTTCATTGCCGCGATGCGGAAGCGGACGTCGTCGCGCAGCTCCGCGATGCAGCAAAGCAGGGGCCGCTCCGCGGCATTATGCACTCCTTCGCCGGCGACGCCCAGACGGCACGCGCCTGTGTCGAGCTCGGACTTCATATTTCGTTTTCCGGAATGGTGACATTTCCAAAGAACGAAGGACTCCGCGCTGCAGCTGCCGTTGTTCCGCTCGATCGCCTTCTTGTCGAGACCGATGCGCCGTATCTTGCGCCGCAGAAATTCCGCGGCAAACGGAACGAGCCGAGTTACGTGCAGTACACGGTTGCAAAACTCGCGGAAGTGCGCGGCATGACGGCAGAGGAGCTCGGCGATCTCACGGCGAAGAATGCGCGCGAACTGTTTCGCATCGCGTAGTCCTGCGGATTTCGAAGTTTGCCTGGTCCGCAATTCCATTGGTTGATCCCGCTTCGGGTCGCATTCCACTCCGCTCGTTGGTAATCTTGACCTCCAGTCAGGAGCAACAAGCGTTGATTCAGTGGCTCAAACATGCATTCGCCGTCGATCCCCCCGGCCCGGCCGAGCCGACGGATGAGCAGCGCGCAGCGGTCGACACAATCTGCGGCGAAGTCGTGCGGCGGCGGATGGTTCTGCCGGCGCTCATGGCGCTCGAGATGTCGCGGCCGCTGAATTATGTCGGGTCGCAGGCGATTCATTTTTTCACGCCGATCATTTCCGCCCTCACCGATGCGGATGCCCACCGGCACGTGGCGGAATTTCTGGAGAAGCGAGGATCGGTCGAATATCTCTGCAGTCGGATCGAGGAACTGGAAGCCGAGCGTAGCGCTGCGAAAGCGGGTGGACCGCATGGGGCAGACGAGGAAGCCGAATAGCCGTCGGAGCCTGATCGACAGATGGACCTGGACAAGCTCAACGTCATTCTTGCGACCGACTGCGGCAGCACCACCACCAAAGCGATTCTGATCGAGAAGGTCGACGGCCATTACCGCCAGACTTTCCGCGGCGAGGCGCCGACAACCGTCGAAGAGCCCGCGGCGGACGTCACGGTCGGTGTCACGAATGCCGTCACCGAGGTCGGGGAACTGGCCGGCCGGAAACTGATTGACGAGAACGGCCAGCTCATCCGTCCGGCGCGTGGAAACGTCGGCTGCGACATTTACATCTCGACGTCGAGCGCGGGCGGCGGCCTGCAGATGATGGTTGCGGGAATCGTCCGCGAGATGACCGCCGCGAGCGCGAAGCGGGCGGCTCTCGGCGCCGGCGCAATCGTGATGGATACGATTGCCTCGAACGACAAGCGGCTTCCGCACGAGCAGATTCAGCGCATCCGCGAACTGCGACCCGACATGATCGTCGTCTCCGGCGGGACCGACGGCGGCAACATCGCGAAGGTGGTCGAGATCGCGGAGCTTATTGCGCCGGCCCGTCCGCAGCCGCGCTTCGGGCAGAATTACAAGATGCCGCTGATTTACGCGGGGAACAAAGACGCCGCCGGGCTGATCGAAAAAACGTTCGACGATTCGGTCGCGCTTTCCATCGTGCCGAACCTGCGCCCGATTCTTGAACGGGAAAACCTCGGCCCGGCGCGCGACAAGATTCATGACCTGTTTCTCGAACACGTCATGGCGCATGCTCCCGGTTACGACAAGCTCATCAGCTGGGCCGATGCGCCGATCATGCCGACGCCGGGCGCGGTCGGGAATATTCTGCAGACGATCGCCGAGCGGCAGGGAATCAACGCGGTCGGGGTCGATATCGGCGGCGCGACGACCGACGTCTTCAGCGTCTTCGGCGGCACGTTCAACCGCACCGTCAGCGCGAATCTCGGCATGAGCTATTCCATTTCGAACGTCTGCGCCGAAGCGACGATGCCGATGATCCTCCGCTGGGTGCCGTTCGACATGGACGAGCGCGACCTCCGGAATCGGGTCAAGAACAAGATGATCCGCCCGACGACGATCCCGCAAACTCTGGAATCGCTCGTCTTCGAACAGGCGGTCGCGCGCGAAGCGCTCCGGCTCGCCTACGTTCAGCACAAGGAGTTTGCGACGACGCTCAAGGGAGTGCAGCAGCAGCGGACGGTCGGCGATACGTTCAGCCAGCAGTCGGGGGGGCAAACAATCGTCGACGACATGAAGCTCGATCTCCTGGTCGGTTCGGGGGGCGTGTTGTCGCACGCGCCCCGAATGCAGCAGACGGCGGCCATGCTGATCGATTCCTTCCAGCCGCAGGGAATTACCACGCTGGCGAAAGACAGCATTTTCATGATGCCGCATCTGGGAGTCCTTGCGCAGGTGCACCCAATGGCGGCTCTCGAAGTCTTCGAACGCGACTGCCTCATTTATCTCGGAACCTGCATTGCACCGGCGGGAGCGGGGCGCGAAGGAAAGCCGTGCTTCGACTACGAGATTCGTTCGTCCACGCTCAATCAAACAGGATCCATTGTTTGCGGCGAGATGAAATGCCTGCCGCTCGGCGTTGGTGAAACTGCGCAGGTCGTGGTGCAGCCGGCACGCGGGTTCGACATGGGAGCCGGCTCGGGCAAACGGGTCGAGCGGGAAATCAAAGGGGGCACCGTCGGGATCATACTCGACGGCCGCGGCCGCCCAGTCGCTCTGCCCGAGAATCCTCAGGCGCGCCGGTCAGCCGTCGCGAAATGGGCGAAAGCGCTCGACGAGTATCCGAAGGTCTGGTGAACACGAGATGCGGATGTCACCACGGAGACACGGAGTTCACGGAGAATAAAGGCGAGTGATGCTGATTCACGAAGAGCTCACGAACGCGATTATCGGAGCCGCGATTGAAGTTCACAAGGAACTGGGCCCGGGGCTGTTGGAATCGGTATACGAGCACTGCCTTTGTCGCGAGCTCTCGATTCATGGGATCTGCTTTCAGCGACAGGTCGATTTACCAGTGTGTTACAAAGGAATTTCGCTCGCCTGTGGTTACAAGATGGATATCGTGGTGGCCGAAAGCGTCATTGTGGAAGTGGAGTCAGTCGGGACGATTGATCCAATTCATGAAGCACAACTCCTGACTTATCTCCGTTTGACACAAATGAAAGTCGGGCTCTTGATCAACTTCAATGTGGCGGTGTTGAAGGATGGAATTCGGCGCCGCGTCTTCTAGCTGTCTCTACTCCGTGTTCTCCGTGCCTCTGTGGTGAAAATATGGCGCATGCCTACACACCAGGTTTGAAAGTCGCTCCGCGGGTTCGACATCGCGCCCGGCGCGTCTTGCCGATCGCCGGCGACGTTCTCGTGAAAGTGGGGGATGTGGTCGGCGCGCGCGACGTCGTCGCCCAGACGCATCTTCCCGGCGATGTGCAGCCGGTCAATCTCGCCAATGCGTTGTCGATCGCCGCCGGCGAAGTGCCGCATGCGCTTCTCAAGCAGGTCGGAGATCGGATCGAGATCGGCGAGACGATCGCCCGCTCGAAGGGGATGTTCGGTTTCTTTCAGCATGAGTACAAATCGAAAGTCGCGGGACAGCTCGAATCGATCTCGGAAATTACCGGCCAGTTGATCATTCGCGGAGCACCTACCCCGGTGCAGGTCCTTGCGTACCTTTCCGGGCGCGTCGTCGAGGTGATGCCGAATGAGGGGGTCGTTGTCGAAGCCGACGTTGCGCTGGTACAGGGAATCTTCGGTATCGGCGGCGAGGCGTTCGGCAAACTTCGCAAAGTGTGCAGTAACCCGCGCGAGAATCTCACACCCGACAAGCTCACGGCGGACATGCGCGGGATGATCGTCGTCGGCGGTGCCCGGGTGACGGGGGACGCGCTCAAGAAGGCCGTGCAGCTGGGAATTGCCGCTGTGGTGTCGGGGGGACTCGACGATTCCGACCTTCGCGAACTGCTCGGGTATGATCTGGGCGTTGCGATCACCGGATCGGAACGGGTCGGGATCACGCTCGTCATTACGGAAGGATTCGGTGACATCGCCATGGCGGAGCGGACGTTCGCGCTGTTGACATCGCATGACGGCAAGGACGTTTCCGTCAACGGGTCGACGCAGATTCGGGCCGGGGTGCTGCGCCCGGAGATCGTGATTCCACTGGGAGCGGAGACCGGGTCTGCCAAGCCGGACGAAGAATTGCCGCCGCCGGTTCTGGAAATCGGCAGGCCGGTGCGAGTCATTCGCGACCCGTATTTCGGCAAGCTGGGGACGGTTGCCGCATTGCCGCACGAGCTGCGCGTCCTCGATTCGGAATCGCGCGCGAGAGTACTCGAAGTTTCGCTGGAAGGTGGAGAGAAGGTAACGGTCCCTCGGGCGAACGTCGAGCTGGTGGAAGGCTGACCATTCTGCTTCAAGTGATGTGAAACGCTGGACGGCAGGAGGACGGATTCTTGACGGATCGAATTGCCAGGACGATGCTGTTTGCGATCGGCGTGGTCACGTTCACCATCGCGGAAACGCTCGCTGCGCCGGCTCCCCCCAGCGAAGTTGTGGCTTACGATGCGCCGGGGGACGTCGGCACGCGCGTGATCGTGAAATGGGAGAAATCTCCCGACGACGTTTCGGGCAATTCGCCACGTCTCGTCGATTTGTACCGTGTCTTTCGCCGTTCCTCTGAGGAACAGGATTTCAAACCGGTCGGCGATGCGACGTACGGCCGCGGCGAATTCACCGATACGAACGCCGAACGTGGCAAGGAGTACTGGTATCGGGTGACGGCGGTCGGACCCGATCTCACGGAATCAGCGGCTGCGGAGACCGCGGGCTCGATTGTTCCGGAGATGGAGTATTTCGACTTCCGCCGTGCCTGGTACGGCGTGATTCTGCTCATCGTTTGCGGCTCGGTGGTCTATTTCATCGAGGTCGCGCGGGGGGGCCGTGATCTCAAGATCCGGAAAATCGCCGGACTGGACGCGGTGACGGAAGCGGTCGGTCGGGCGACGGAAATGGGGCGTCCCTGTCTGTTCGTTCCCGGCATTCTCGACATCAACGACATTCAGACCGTTGCCGGTCTGACGGTTCTATCGCGCGTGGCAACGCTCTGTGCCGAGTATGACGCGCACCTCGAAGTGCCGACGTCGAAATCGCTTGTGATGACTGCCGCCAGCGAAACCGTCGCGTCCGCTTACCTGACGGCGGGGCGTCCCGATGCTTTCCGGGCCGACGACGTTTACTACCTGACCGACGAACAGTTCGGATACGTTGCCGGCGTTACCGGGCAGATGGTGCGCGAGAAGCCCGCCGCCTGCTTCTATATGGGGGCGTTCTTCGCGGAATCGTTGTTCCTCGCGGAGACCGGCAATTCAGTCGGCGCAATTCAGATTGCCGGCACCGCGGAGCCGGCGCAGCTTCCGTTCTTCGTGGCCGCCTGCGATTACACGCTTCTGGGTGAAGAGTTCTTCGCGGCGTCCGCGTATCTTTCGGGCGAGCCGCATCAGTTGGGAAGCCTGAAGGGACAGGACGTCGGCAAGCTGATCGGTGCGCTATTGATCATTATCGGAGCGGCACTTGCCACTTTTGCATCGTTGACCGAGAACGCGACCGTTGGGAACGTCGTCACGTATCTCGAAGAGCACATTCTGGGCGACAAGGGAATTCAACCATGAAGCGCACCGTTCCTGTGGTGATCGCCGCCGTCACCGGCTTCTCGCTGATCGTCGCGTACTTCATTCCGTACACGCAGTCGTGGGGAGACAACGCGCTGCAGTGGTTCGACATCGTGGCGGCATTCGCGATCGTGCTTGGGGCGGGAAACCTGCTCCGGTCGAACCTCGAAAAGATCTCGCAACGGGCCAAAGGCTGGGGGTTTTCAGCGGTGACCGTGGTTGCGTTCCTGGTAACGCTTGTGGTCGGCATGGCCAAAATGGGAAGCAGCCCGCAGGCAGCCTTTCCAAGCCACCCCTGGTCGGGAAACTACATCCAGGAAGGGAGCGCATTCTGGTGGATCTTCGAGTACATCCAGGCTCCCCTGACAGGAACGATGTTCGCGCTCCTCGCGTTTTTCATGGCGTCGGCATCGTTCCGGGCGTTTCGCGCGAAGAATGTCGAAGCGACTTTGCTGCTCGGAACGGCGTTCGTGGTGCTGCTTGGCCGGACGTATGCCGGTGTCGTCCTTTCCGACTGGATTCCCGAGGAAAGTTTGTGGCTTCCCGCGGACTCGCTGCGGTTCGACAGCATCACGGGAATTGTCGACCTGTTTCTTCTTGCGGGTATTCGTGCCATCACGATTGGAATTGCACTTGGTATCGCTGCGACCTCGTTGAAAGTTCTACTGGGGGTCGATCGTCCCTACCTTGGCTCGGAGAGGGAGTAGTTTCGACGTGTACGAATTCTTCTCCAAACTCGATCGGCGCTGGATCTTCCTCATCACGCTCGTGGTGATGTCGATCTCCGTTCTGGCGCAGTTGAAGTTTCCCGAACTTCCGTCGAAGCGCGTCCGCGATGTTTTCGACTCCGTCGAAAACCTTCCCGACGGGTCGCTCGTCGTGATTTCCTTCGACTACGACCCCGCGAGCGCCGGGGAACTCGATCCCATGGCGGCGGCGTTCGTTCGTCATTGTGGGCTGAAAAAGCACAAAATCATCACACTCGGTCTCTGGCCGGGGGGGGTTCCGCTCGCACAGCAGAAGCTCGATTCGCTCCTCCGCGAACAAAACTCTTACGAGTACGGGCGCGACTTCGTGAATCTCGGCTATAAGGCCGGGGCCGAAGGAGTGATCAAGCTCGTGATGACGAACCTTCGGCAGATCTGCCCGAGCGATTCCCGGGGAACGCCCCTCAGCGAGATTCCGCTCACGAAAGATCTCAAGAACTTCCAGCAGTGCGACCTCATCGCCAGCGTCAGCGCGGGAACACCCGGGGCGAAGGAGTGGGTCCAGTATGCTGCCACACCGTACAACGTCGATATGGTGGCGGGCTCGACCGGAGTTCAGGCTCCGGGGCTCTACCCGTACATTCCGTCGCAGCTCAACGGAATGCTCGCGGCGATCAAAGGGGCCGCGGAATATGAGCAGACACTGCTCGACCGCTATCCGGAGCTCCTCGAAAACCCGAACGCCCGCGAAGCACAACGGCGAATGGGACCGCAGCTCGTCATGCATCTCTGGATCATTCTGCTGATCGTCGTCGGGAACATTGTGTACTTTGCCGGGAAGAAACGGCAGGAGATGGTGGGATGAATCGTTCGACGCTCGTCTGGACCGTCGTGCTGATGCTTGGAGCGGGCTTCATCGGTCTCCGCGCCGCGACATCGGGAATGGGTCTTGAATACGTGCGCGCCGTCGAGGTGAAGCCGACGGGAGGCGCCGCGGGCTGGACCAACCACGTCTCGGCCGATCCGATCGAGAAGGGGGATCCGCTCGTTTCCTTGAGTCTGCCCCGAACTCTCGGACTCTGGATCGCAGCTTTCTTCACCCTGTGCATTTTCTCGTTTCTTTACGGCGACAACGTTTTCTACAAACTGGCCGAGTCGGTGATGATCGGCGTGACGGCGGCGTACGCGGTTGTCGTCGGTTTCTGGACGATGATCGTCGACAATCTTCTCGCCAACCTCGTTCCGGATCTGATGCGCTCGACGATTCTTCCAGCACTTCCGAAAGACAAAGTCTTCGACTGGATCTACCTGATTCCGCTGGCTCTCTCGATCATGATGCTGATGCGGCTGTCGCCGCGGGGTGGATGGATTTCGCGCTGGCCTGTGGCTTTCTTCATCGGTGCGACGGCCGGGTTCAAGCTCGTCGGATATTTTCATTCCGACTTCGTCGAGCAGATTCAGAGCACGATTCTGCCGCTCGTGGTTGTCGTCGACAAATCGGTCGATATCGGGCAATCGATCAAGAATGTCCTTATTTTCGTCGGCGTGCTTTCCTGTCTCGTCTACTTTTTCTTCTCGTTCGAGCACAAGGGAGCCGTGGGGAGGGTGGCGCGTCTGGGCATCTGGTTCCTGATGATTACTTTCGGGGCGAGCTTCGGGTACACGGTGATGGGGCGCATCGCGCTCTTGGCCAAGCGGCTGGAGTTCCTGTTCGACGACTGGATGTGGATTATCGACCCGGCGGCTCGTCGTCTGGGTCTTTGAGGCGCGGCTTTTCCGGGGTCGATTCCTCGAGCCCGTATCGGCGCTCTTTTGTCGCCGAAAAGACGCTCCCTGCATGGAGCGCCGACCGCGCATTTCCTATCATTTTGAAAGCGGTCCGCCGATTCCGGGCGGAGAAATGAATCCTTATCCTGCAGTGGTGCGACATGGGTCAGCTCGACGGAAAAATTGCGGTCATTACCGGTGCAAACGGGGGAATCGGCAAGGGGATAGCGCGGCTCTTCGCTCAGGAAGGGTGCGATCTTGCCGTCTGCGGCCGGAACGCCGAAAAACTGGCTGCGGCAGCCGAGGAACTTCGCAAAACCGGCAGGCAGGTTCTGGAGAAGCAGTGCGACGTCAGCGATGAATCGCAGGTCGATGCCCTTTTCGATGCCGTCATGAAGACCTACGGTCGCGTCGACATCCTGGTGAACAACGCCGGGAACTTCGACGGCGGCCGGATTGACCGCATTTCCCTCGCCGCCTGGAACAACGTGATCGGAGCCTGCCTGACCGGCGCGTTTCTCTGCAGCCGCGCCGCCTTCGGCATTATGAAAGACCAAGGGGGAGGACGCATTCTGAACATCGGTTCCATTTCCGGGCAGCGTCCTCGTCTGGGAAGCGCACCGTATACCGCCGCGAAGTTCGGCATCTGGGGGCTGACGCAGTCGACCGCGCTCGATGGACGCAAGCATGGAATTCTCTGCAGCTGCCTGCATCCGGGGAACGTCCGTGTCGAGCGGCAGCTGGGACTGCGTTCCGAAGAAGAGCCGATGATGGACATCGACACCATTGCCAAATGTGCGCTGGCGATGGTTGCACTTCCGCCCGACGTCAACTTCCTCGAGGCGATCGTGCTGCCGAAGGATCAGACGTACCTCGGGCGCGGGTAAAAAGCAGTTGCTCCGGTTTCGCGTTTTTCGGTCTTCAGGAAATTGAACTGTCATCAGCTGCGCTGTCGCTGTGCGCCTGAAGTCCCGAAGCGTCACCACCGGATGCCGGATCAGTACCACTTCCGCTTATCGACGAGCGTGAGCGGGTCTTTCCCGGCGGCGAAGGCGCGGATATTTTCCAGCAGCGTTTCCGTATGCCGTTCTGCGATCCGCGGCGATGCGGCTGCGACATGCGGCGTAATGAGGACGTTGACCATCTGCCAGAGCGGAGACGATTCTGGCAATGGTTCCATTTCCGCGACATCGAGGGCTGCGCCGGCGATCTCGCCCGCCTCAAGCGCTTCGGTCAGTTCTGCCAGATCGACAATGGCTCCGCGGCCGATGTTGATGAGGTAGGCGGACCGCTGCATCCGGCGGAACTGGTCTCTTCGGAAAAGTTTGTACGTCTCCGGCGTGTGCGGCGCCGCAATCACCACGAAATCGGACGCTTCGAGGAGGTCATTGAGACGTTCGGGAGGCCAAATCTCGTTCACAACGTCGGGAACGCTTTTTGCGATCGGATCGACCCCCAGAATTCGCATGCCGAATGCGCGGGCACGGCGGCAGATTTCGGCTCCGATTCTTCCGACTCCGACGACGCCGAGCGTGCAGTCGGAAAGGTGCAGATGCCTGCGGTCGATCTCGCTGACTTCCGCCGGACCGGTGACAAAACCGGCACGCGCCGTCTCGCCGCCGACCGGTTCCCAGCGCGATTCCAACTGTCGGCGAAGATAAATATGCAGATTCCGAGCAAACGTGAGCACGTAACCCATCACGTGGTCGGCAATGACGTCGGAATAGAGGCCGCGCATGTTGCTCAGTTGGCACGGATGTTCGATGAGCGCGTCGAACAAATAGTGTTCCAGGCTTGCCGTCGGCGCCTGCACCCAGCGGAGTTGTCTCGCGTTTGACAAAAGCGCGGGTGTGATTTTTCCGAAGAACGCGTCCGCATCGCCGATCTCGCTTGCAGCCGTTGCTTCATCGGGTGCATTGACGATAGTCATCGCACCCGCGGCGTCCTCGATGCGCACAAGCCTCTGGGAGTCGACAGCCGGAAAGATGAGGAGTTTCATGGATTCTACCGAGATTCCGCGATTGTTCGCCGGGTCCGGCCGGCTGGTATCACAAATATTGAATTCAGACGCGTCGAAGTATCAATGTTTTCAATGATGTTCCGACAGGGATTGCGCGCTTGAGCGACGATTCGACGTTTCGCACGCTTTTTTCGAGAGTGGAGCGATTCTATCGGCAATGTCAAGCGTTGGATCACTCTTTCAACGGATTCGTTTGATGATTGCAAAACGCGTTCTTTCAAACTTGCTCTGCTCAATGTCGTGCGGCAGAATGTCAGCACATGTATGAAATCCGGTTCGCTGCCAGGCGAAATTTGTATGTCGCATTCGTGACGACTGGGCAGCCGAAACGACGAGGCGAAAACGGATACGCCTGACACAGATCTGCAATTGGTTTCGATACTTCAATTCTCAAGAGGCGCAGAATGGAATTCGTGACCCGTCGGGTGAACGAGGGAATTATTATCGGCGACGATATTCACGTGACGGTATTGGACATTCGCGAAGACCACGTTCGATTGGCCATCTCATCTCCGAACGATTTTCCTCCCTACTGGGAGCAGACGGTGTACCTCGAAGGGGCCCGGCAAAGCCGCGAGCTGCAGGTCCATTGAACGGTTCTGTTGAGCCGGATTCGATCCGCACGCGGATTCCGCGGCTGAGCAATCGCCGTGGAATGCCGCATTTCGGCCGGTAGCGGCCGACTT
>JBFWWA010000098.1:0-10806 GCA_050246455.1 Planctomycetaceae bacterium | reverse complement strand
CGCCGCGCGGACGCGCCAGCGACTTGTCCGCCTGGACGAACCAATTGAAAATGTGCGGCAGAACTTCGGCCGAGATTCCAATTCCCGAATCTTTGACCCGGCTGACGGCATTGTCGGCCTGACGCTCGACCGTCAGCCAGATCTGGCTTGGCGTATCGGTGTATTTCGCGGCATTCTCGAGCAGGTTTGTTATGACTTGCGCAAGTCGATGTTCATCGGCGTCGACGATGATCGGTCGCGCGGGAATCGACAGCATCAGTTCGTGACCGCGCGCATCGATCGTCGGCCGGCTCTCTTCAACTGCGCGTTGGACCGCGGAGGAGACTTCAATCGGTTCCTTCTTGAACGACATTTTCCCGGTGACAATCCGCGAAATATCGAGCAGGTCGTCGACAAGCTTCACAATGTGCACGACCTGCCGTTCCATCATTTCGGTTGTTTCGCGGACTGTTTCCTCGTTCGGGTTCTGCAGCTTCAGCACCTGAAGCCCGTTGCTGATCGGCGCAAGCGGATTGCGGAGCTCGTGAGCGAGCATGGCGAGAAACTCGTTCTTCTGACGATCGGCCAGTTCCAGCGCCTCAGACTTGCGCTTGTCGGTCATATCGCGAGTCACCTTCGCGTAGCCGACGAGGCGCTGGTCCTTGTCATAAATCGCTGTGATAACGACGTTCGCCCAGAAGAGAGAACGATCCTTCTTCACCCGCCAGCCTTCGTCTTCGACGCTGCCATCGCGTCGGGCAATCTCGAGCTCGAGTGCCGGCTTCCCCGCCTCGATGTCTTCTGACGTATAGAACGTCGAGAAATGCTTTCCCACAATTTCCGAGGCGGCATAGCCTTTGATGCGCTGCGCACCGGTGTTCCAGCTGACGATGTGTCCGCCGGGGTCGAGCATGAAAATGGCGTAGTCTTTGACTCCTTCGACCAGCAGACGAAACCGCTCCTCGCTTTGCCGGAGCGCCTCTTCAGCCAGTTTTCGCTCCGTGAGATCGCGCGTGATCTTGAGAAAGCCGAGCATCGCGCCCGATGAATCGCGAACTGGCGTGAGTATGACGTTTGACCAGAACCGGCTTCCATCCTTGCGGAGCCGCCATCCCTCATCCTCAAACCGTCCGTCGCGTTCGGCGGATCGCAATTCTTCTTCAGGCCAGCCCGAAGCGATGGCGTCGGGAGGATAAAACTGGGAAAAATGCTTACCGATGATCTCATCGGCTTCATAGCCCTTGATATGACGGGCGCCGGCATTCCAGCTTTTCACAAGCCCTTCGCGACTCAGCAGGAATATCGCGTAATCATGCACACCGGCAACGACCTGGCAGAAATGCCGTTCAATTTCGTGCAGGGATGCTCCGCAATTGTTTGAGTCCTTGCTGGACACGAATAGCTCCGACGGTGGTGGTTGCAGGGTATTTGAGTGCGATTGCGAGGTCAATCGGGTACTGTTTTCAGTAGACGATGCGAGCGTAAACCGGGACGAGGCTCGCTTCAGCAGTTTTTTGAGGAATCGTCGCGGGTAGACTGCGGATCGGTCAAGTTGCGTTCAGTCTGGGCGCAGGGCGACCACTCGAAAACTCCAGTTTTCGAGAGACCCTCGGTTCAGCCCCCATGCAGCGGCCGTTTTTCTGGTGAGTAAACGATAACGCAGTTCTTATGCCGGACCGCTTGCAGCGACAAACGGCGACGGCATCTTGGGTTGGAAAGGAATGGACTGGGCGAAAACCTTAGGGACCGCCAACGTCATGACTTCGGTCGACCGGCACGCGACCTGCAGCATTCAACTGCCACAACCGATACACCTCCAGGACGAAATCCGATGGTCTCGAGTCTTAAAGTTCCGGAAAGTCTTGAAACGTGCATCCACTTCGCCCGAGGGTTTCTCGAACGGCCGGCGCAGGTCGCTTCCCTGTTGCCGAGCTCTCGATTTCTCGAGGAGAAACTGGCGACGGCGGCCGGTATCGAACGTGCGGGGACGATCGTCGAACTGGGCCCGGGGAGCGGTGGAACAACTCGCGCGTTTCTGCAGCGGATGTCACCTGCGAGCCGACTGCTTGCGATCGAAATTGTTTCGCAGTTCATGGAGCGGCTCCGTTCCATTCGCGATACGCGGCTTCTTCTGCATGAGGGGGATGCTCTGCAGCTGACGAGTATCCTGCGAGCGAAGAACGTGACCGGGCCGGAGGTCATTGTTTCCGGCATCCCATTCACGGCACTTGGGAATGCGGCCGCAAGAAGTTTGATCGAGCAGATTCACCAAGCGCTTGCACCCGGAGGCCGATTCCTGGCCTACCAGGTCAGTCGTCGCGTTGAAGACTTCGCTCAAGCCTGCTTCGGTCCGCCCGAAGTCGTTCGAGAGTTTCGTAACTTTCCGCCGTTGTGGATTTACCGATGGCAGAAAAACGGCAGTTGACTTTGCCGTAGATGCAAGGGGGGGCGTGGCAGTCAGGCGGACCGATTGGCGACCACGTTGACCGGCGCGGGGTCTGAAGCGATTCTGAAACCTCACCGGGCGCATCACTGCTCCGTCTCTGCGGGAGAGAACCTTCTCGCAGATGCTGGGCTACTTGAGGCGACGGCGTTCCAGCCGGTCAATCTGAATCAGAACTCCGTCCTGGACGATAATTGTGACCTGGCCGAAGCGAAGACCGCGCAGTGCTTCACGGATCATTTCCACGTCGATGAGGTCGGAACCGGGCTCGGGCCGGGACGGTTCCTGACCCGGTGCAGATTGCGAATCGGATGACACGATCCCTGGTTCCTTGGAAGTGGCGTCGCGGCGCAGGGTTCGATACGAGGTGGCCGAAACTCTGGCGCGGTCGCTCATGGTCATAACCATTCTTCAGATGGCGTAATCGGTTGGAAGGAAAATGCGCACGCTGCGCGGAGAGACGAGGAGCCGTTCGCCGACCTGCGGATTGAGCTTTGTGTAACGTTCACGCGTGAGATCCACGTTGAGCGACAGTCCAAAGTCATCAGACGAAACATGGACTTTGACAATCGGACCGGCCGGATTGATCTGAATCACCCGCGCAGGGAGATTTGAGGTCCCGTCCGGGTAACGCTCGAGGTCGAGTTCATGCGGGCGGACGTAGGCCGTCGCCTCCTGTGAAACTTCGTGCGGATAGGCGGGGTAGTCGACTTCGAATGCCCCAAGCATGGCCTTTCCTTTTTCGACGCGGCCGTGAAAGACGTTCACGTTTCCGAGGAAGTCCATCACAAAAGGCGTCGCCGGGTGATCAAAGACTTCGTTCGGGGTTCCCGCCTGTTCGATGTTTCCGTTCCTCATTACGACGACGCGGTCCGCAACTTCGAATGCCTCTTCCTGATCGTGTGTGACGAAGACCGTGGTAATGTGGATTTCCTCATGGAGGCGGCGCAGCCACTGTCGCAGTTCCTGGCGGACCTTCGCGTCGAGTGCACCGAACGGCTCATCGAGCAGTAGCACGCGCGGCTGGGCGGCAAGCGCCCTGGCGAGAGCGACGCGCTGGCGCTGTCCGCCGGAGAGTTGCGAGGGGAATCGTTTACCGAGGCCTTCGAGGCGCACGAGGTGGAGCAGCTCGTTGACGCGCTTTGTAACGGTCGAGGAGTCGACCTTTCGGACGCGCAGCCCGAACGCAACGTTCTCGAAAACCGTCATGTTGCGGAAGAGTGCATAGTGCTGGAACACGAACCCGAAGTTGCGATCCCTGGGCGAGCTGCGGGTCACGTCTTCGTCATGCGAAATCACGGCTCCGTCGTCGGGAACTTCAAGCCCCGCTACGATGCGAAGCAGCGTGGTCTTGCCGGAACCCGACGGTCCGAGAAGAGCGAGAAGCTCGCCGTTGGGCACTTCGAGGCTCACGTTGTCGAGTGCGACGAAATTGCCGAAGCGCTTGGTGACATTCCGAATTGAAATACCCATAAATCACGGTGACTCCGTAGGTACGGTCGTTGCCGCTTTCAACTGTTGTCGAACGCGATTCTCCAGAACGACTTTGACGACGAGGGTGACAAGTGCGAGGAGCGTCAACAGAGACGCCACTGCGAACGAGCCGGGATTGTTGTATTCCTGAAAAAGTTTCTCGACGCGGAGCGGCATCGTTTCGGTCTGGCTCGGGATGTGCCCCGAGACGACAGAGACGGCGCCAAACTCTCCCATCGCGCGGGCGTTGCAGAGAATGATTCCGTAGAGCAGGCCCCACTTGATGTTGGGAAGCGTAATGCGCCGGAAGATTTGCCAGCCATTGGCCCCGAGGCTCAGAGCGGCCGCCTCTTCATCACTGCCGAGCGCCTGCATCACGGGGATGAGTTCGCGCGCCACGAAGGGAAGGGTTACAAACGTGGTAGCAAGGATCAGCCCCGGCAGCGCGAAGAGAACGCGAATTTCATGCTCACGAAGCCGCGGTCCCCAGTAGCCCTGCATGCCGAACAGCAGCACGAGCATGAGTCCGGCAACCACGGGTGAGACGGCAAACGGCAGATCAATCAGCGTGACGAGGATCGTACGCCCGAAGAATCGGAACCGGGTCACGGCCCATGCCGCGGCAATTCCGAAAACGGTGTTGAGCGCAACCGAGGTTGACGCAACGATCAGCGTGAGAAAGATCGAATGCCGCGTATCCGGGTCATTGAGCAGGTTCCGCAGGTAAGCATCCACTCCTTTCGCGAAGGCTTCGTAGAAGACGTTCACGACCGGAATAATAATGAGAATTCCCAGGACGAAAAGTCCGGCGCCGATCAGCAGAACTCGTAACCACAGCGGGTCATCCTGTGCCCGCCGCATGCCTGCGGATGTCATCAGCGAGGTGTCAGGCTTCATGGCGGCGGCTCCATCGTTCCATCGTGTTGATCAAAGCGAGCATCACGAAGGACGCTGCAAACAGAACGACCGCGATGGCGGTTGCCTCGGCATACGCGAACTCTTCAAGCCGGTCGACAATGAGCCTTGGGGCAATTTCCGTCTTGAACGGCATGTTGCCGGATACGAAGACGACGGAGCCGTACTCGCCGAGCGAGCGCGCGAAGGCGAGTGCAAAACCCGTAACGAGTGCCGGATAGAGCGCCGGTAGAATGACTCGCAGGAACGTCTGCCAACGCGTTGCGCCGAGGCAGGCCGCCGCTTCTTCGATCTCTGCATCCAATCCTTCGAGAATCGGCTGGACGGTCCGCACGACGAAGGGAAGGCCGATAAAGATCAGCACCATGACGATTGCGAGTCGGGAATACGCCCCCTGAATACCCAACGGAACCAGGAACCGGCCGAGCCACCCGCTTTCGACGTACAGACTCGAATAGACCAGCCCGGCGACCGCTGTCGGCAACGCGAACGGGAGGTCAATGATCGAATCGAACAGCCGCTGCATTGGAAAGCGATAGCGGACAAGAATCCAGGCAAGTAACAATCCCAGTGGAACATTGACGATCGCCGCGATGAACGACGTTCCGAACGTCAGCATGTAGGCCGCTTTCGCCCGTTCCGTCCAGACGGCGGCGATGAACGCCGACGGGCTCAGCGAGAAGGCTTTCATGAGGCATGCGCCGAGCGGAATAACCAGCAGGATTGCCAGATAGGCCAGGGAGAATCCGAGGCTGAGGTGAAACCCCGGAAGAATGCCACGCGCCCTGCGTCGCGCCGGAGGGGGCATCGGGCGGGTCGTTGTGGTTGCGGTACTCACAGAAGCTCCAGTTTTCTGGTTGCCTCGCCGAGGCGGTGGAGAATCAATTGGTCAGGTTGAAAGTCGGCAGATTGTTCGGACCTGCGACAACGGTGACTTTGAGCTCGGACGTGTCCGGTTTTGAGAGACGTTTCGGCATCACGTTGTCGCCGGCGGAACGATCGGAGCCGACTTCAACGAGCTTCTTCCACTGGATGGTGACCGTGTATTCACCTTCCGGCGCGCCGTCCTGAGCGGAGAACGTCGTCAGTTCGAACGAGCCGTCGTGCTTGACCTGTGCCCATGGCTTGGCGTTTCGCGGCAACGGCTCGCCGTGCGGATGGAAGACGATAAACGCGCCGTACGCATTCTCGCCGTTGAGCGTGACGCTCCCATTCACCGGAAAGACGGGTACGGGCGGCTTCGGTTTGCTCTCCTCTTTCTCGATAAACGCTGCCTGGCGACGAACCGGCGCGCTTTCGACGTTATGCCCGGCGGCGACAACTTCATTCTGCTGTGGCGCGGCGGCGATCGGTTGTGCCTGGACCGAGCTCTTCACCGTTTGCAGTGGTGCGGAGGCAGGACGAAATGCGTAAACAAGAACGGCGATCAACAGGCCGATTCCGAGCCCGATGGCCCAGCCGGGCAGCTTCGATTCCTGCTGCGTGGCCTTTCTCCGTATCCGCTCATCTTCCTCGCGTTCGCGTAGCGAGCGGGGGCGTGGTGCATCCGGGTACTGTGACGAACCGCGATTCGGTCGTTCTCCTCGTCCGGGGGGATTCTGTGCTGGCATGATGTGCTCCGTGCAATTCTGAGATGCAATGGCCGTTGACTCGGCCTTGTTGCAAGCTCCGCTTTCGATCCGAATGTCGTCTTTGACTTTCCGACAAATCGCGTATTGATCAGCGGTTCTCGTTTCAGAAACTTGAAACTGCGATCGTAAGGGGCTCCCCACTCCGGCACGGTGACGACGGAAATGAGGAACCCCTCGGATCGATCGATGCCTCGGCTGTCGGCGCTCGTCGCACGCCGGCCGCCGACTTCACGCAACTCAGTACGTTCCTTCCGAGATCAGCTCCTTACCCGCACGGGTCACGAGTTTGGCGAAGATTCGGATGTCGATGTTCTCGTCCAGGAAGCGGACGGCGCCGTCGGCGAAGACGACGTTCGCGCCGCCGGGATGGAAGGCGAAAACCTCAGCGCTTCCTTCCGAACCATAGAACGGATCGGGAAAGACGCCGGCGTTCGGACCGTTGTTGCCGAAGTTGTCGCCGTTGGTCGCGTTGATTGCGACAGTTCCGGGAATAGTCGTTCCGTCCCAGCTCGCTCCATCGATGCTGAAATCGGAAGCCGGACGGCACCAGCCACCTGCGTTCACGCGATCGTCCACAAGTTCCGTGTTGACGAGCTTTCCGCCGCGTCGATAGAGAAACGGCCGACCCGCCGATTCCGCGTAGAAGATCGTTTGGGAAGTGCCATCCAGAATTTCCGAGAAGGTCGGCTTCTTGTTCTTCGGCAGTGCACCCGGGCCCCATTCATCAACATGGCCGAGAGTGAAGAGCCGTTCGTCAACACCGATCGTCGGTGAGTAGTCGGTCACAGCGGCGATATCAGCAACCCACGGGCTCGCTTCCGGAAGACCGTCGAGGCGGTCAGGATTCGGCGTCGAGGGGCACTGCAGAATGTTGATCCGGTTCTGAACCGCCGGACGGTTATTCACGTGGTTCCAGTTCAACGTGCGGTCGTACTGGGAATACGCGTTCTGCTGTTCGATGTATGGCAGGAGGAACGTCAGTCCCGCGATACGAGGAAGCGGAGTGAGGCCTGCCGGTCGAACGCTCGACGGCAGGTAGTTGAACGAGTTGTTGAAATTGTGGACGGCAAGTCCGAGTTCCTTCAGGTTATTCACGCAGGTGTTGCGGCGAGCCGCTTCACGGGCCTGCTGCACCGCTGGCAACGCAATTGATGCCAGCACGGCGATGATCGTAATCACCACGAGAAGTTCGATGAGGGTGAATCCCCGCCGACTCCGCGGCTTGAGATTCTTCTGAGTACGGACGGAACGCATGAATCGATTCCTTTTGCAATTTTCGGTTTGTGTGCGGAAGACGAACAAGAAACAGTGATTCGATGATATTGCGGCGCGGGCGAACTGATGGCGTCGCGTTTGGCCGCAATCAACCTGGGGGGTGGCATCAACACCAGCACATGGCACGACTCCTTTCGACACCGTGCATCCAGAATGGGGTTGAGGTTCGCATCACTGGGCCGATCCTTCCGCGGGATCTGCTGCTGACGAGATTTGCAGCGGCTCCCACTCGTTGTCTCCCTTCGCGACTTTCACGCGAAGCTGCGACGTCTTTGCATCGCTGTATTCGTTGGGAATGACATTCGGACCGGGGAGCGTATCCCCGTCCTTGGTTACGAGCTTCTTCCACTCCGCCGTGAGGATGTATTCGCCCTCGGGCGCGCCGTCGCCGTTGCTGAATGTTCCAATCTTGAACGTTCCGTCCGGCGAAACGCGGGCCTTCGGGGTTGCGTCTTTCGGCAGCTCATGTCCGACGGGATGCAGGACAATGAATGCCCCGGGGGTCGGCTCACCTTCAAACGTGAGCTTTCCTTTGACCGGGTAGACGGGGACCGACGTCGTCGGTGCCTTGCTGCATGAGGCCATCAGTACGGCGACCGCCGCGACGACGACCGCACTGCGAAATCGGTTCATGCGCTGGGCATTCGCCTCCGGGGCTCTCGTCGCGAGTAAAGCCGGTGAGAGGAACCGATCGTGCTGCTCCTCCGGAATCTCGACTTCAATCTCGTCCTGGATCCGGGAAACTGCCGTGACCTGGCGAATCGAGTTGATGATGAGTTGACGCTGGTAGTACGACTGCACTTCACCGGCGACCCGGACGACCCCATTTTCGATGTCAATGCTCAGTCGAACCGATGATGGAATGCCGCGCTGGCGGAGTTTTGAAATGACGAGCTGCCGAAGTTCTGCGTCCGATTCGGCGAAGCTGGGGGTCTGAGTTTGAGAAACCATGTTCTAATTCCTTGTTTGAAGCGTGAATTCTGTGTGTACGGGTTTGAGGAGCGAAGGACGCTATTTCTTTTCCGACGAGTAAATCTGATCGAACAGCCCCCCTTCCGCGAAGAATCGCGATTGCGCGGCATTCCAGTCGCCGGCGACCTTCGTGATCGGGAAGAGTTCAATGTTGGGGAAACGTGCGGCGTTCTTTTCGAGGATTTCGGTGTTCACTGCAGGACGATAGAAATGCCGCGCGATCGTCTCCTGTCCTCTGTCGGTGTAGAGAAAGTTGAGATAAGCCTCCGCAACTTCTTTCGTTCCCTTCCGTGCGACGTTTCCGTCGACGACGGTGACGTGCGGCTCCGCCTGAATGCTTCGTGGCGGGTAGACGATCTCCAGTTTTCCTTCCGCCTCGGCGACTTCCAGATGAGCTTCGTTCTCCCAGGTGAGATGAACGTCGCCGATGTTCCTTTGCGCGAAAGTCGTTGTCGACCCGCGAGCGCCGGTGTCGAGCACGGGAGTATGACGATAGAGCTCCGTCACGAATTTCTGCGCATCGTCTTCGCTGCCGCCCCGTTGGAGCACGTCTCCCCATGCCGCGAGAAAGCTCAGCTTGCCGTTTCCAGACGTCTTCGGATTCGGAGTGATGACTTCGACGTCCTTCTTGATCAGATCGGGCCAGTCCTTGATCCCCTTCGGGTTTCCCTTTCGAACGACGAAGACGATGGTCGAGATGTAAGGGAGCGAACGGTTCGGCAATCGCTCTTCCCAGCCATCCGCGATCAGCTTGTTCTTGCGGAGAGCGTCGGTGTCGGGCCAGATTGCGAGGGTTACGACATCCGCTTCCAGCCCGTCGATGACAGCGCGGGCCTGAGTACCCGAACCACCGTGAGATTGCTTGATCGAAACTTCAATTCCTTTCTCCTTGCGATACTGCTCGATGAACTGACTGTTGATGTCGCGCCACAGTTCGCGCGTCGGGTCATAGGAGACATTGAGCAGCTCGATCGATCGTTCTGATTCGCCGACTGCGCTCGAGGAGCCGCATCCCGCGAGAAGTGGAATTGCGACAGCGAACACGAGGGCCGTCATGAGGTTCCGAGACATTGTTCTGGCTTTCATTCTGAGACGTTGTGTGAATCGACTTGCCGGACCATGCGCGCACCGGGTACGCAGTTGCGACCTTGCGGGACCATGAACCCAGTTCGCATCCCGCGAATTGGGTCACCGGCAATCAGTGAGTGGAGCGTCGCGGCGCTTCAACAACTTCCAGTGGCGCAGCCGCGGCGAACTCGGAATCGGCGATTGGCATTCAGGAGGAACTTCGGCAGAGCGTTGCATTGGCGGGTTGACGCCAGAACTGCGCGCGTCTGCGACAGGCTCACAGTCATCATGCCTGGATTTAAGGAGTTCACTGCCATTTCCTCTGCCTCAGTTATATACACGACCCAATTGGTGATATATTGTTCGCGAAAAAAACTCAAATTCCCTCACCCGCGACGAACTGGCCTGCAAAGACCTCTTCACGCTTGACCACAGGCCCTGCGAAAACCGCCGCCAAGGTCGACTGATCCATCAATCTGGCGATGTAATTTCGAATGTCGAGCATGACTCGTCGAAACCTGCAAACGGACTCCTGGCTGCACGGTTCGTAGTGCGACGTCGAGACGCACGCGATCGGTGCCAGAACTCCGTCAAAATGCCTAACGACTTCTCCCATAGTAATTTCCGATGGGTCCCGTCCCAGGACGAAGCCCCCGTCACGCCCGGCGATGCTCCGAACCCACCCCCGGCTCTTCAGGTCGAGCATGATCTGCTCGAGAAAGCGCTTCGGGATGTCGTTCCGTTCTGCCAACTCACGAATCGACACCGGTCCCGCCCCATGGCGGGAGACCAGCGTGAACAGTGCTCGCAGGGCATAATCGGATTTGCGTGACAGTCTCATTGTATCGACAAAACGGGTTAGAGGCCGACAGTAAATCACGACCAGATTGGTGATATTTAGTCGATTGCCTGTCGCCTGTCAATGCGTCGTCGGGAGAAAATCAAAGATTCTTCCGCGAAGGTCGGAACCGCTTTGGGGGGCGTTGGTTCGACTTCCCATTCTGTCGATTGGAGGACCGATTCAGTCGTGCCAGAAAGAACGGCTCCTCT
>JBFWWA010000097.1:0-10838 GCA_050246455.1 Planctomycetaceae bacterium | reverse complement strand
ACGTCGAGATCGAGCAGCGGCGGGAGTTTCTTGAGTGCAAAGATGGCCGTCCCGAGCGGTTGCGCGAGGAGCGCCTGTTCTTCCGGAACGCGCTTGTCGAGCGGGATGACGCGGTCTTCGCTGACCACGTACCGTTCGAAGAGTCCCTGCTGATAGACCGGCACCGTAAGGACCCGGTCACCGACCTTGAACTTCTTTCCGTTCGTTGCGACGACCGTCCCGGTCATTTCGTGCAGAGAGTGACCGACTTCGGGAATCCATTCCTCGTCGCTGTGTTCGAAAAAGGGGAGATCGGAACCGCAAAGGCAGGCGCATTCGGTCTGAAAGATGATCTGGCCACCCTCGGCGGAATTGTCGAGCTTCGGCTCGGGCACCTCGACCAATTCAATTCGGCCGGGGGCCTTGATATGTCCTGCGAGCAAAGTTGGGTCCTTCGGCTATGCCACTATTGATCGGTCATGCAGCCGGGCGATCCCGTGCATCCGCCTACTGTCGTAATTTCCCCAACCCGATGCAAGCAACGGAAAACGCCCCGCGATGACGGGGCGTTTTCGGGTGAGTCTCGATTTCACAGCCCGCGAATTCCAATCAGCCGGCGGCGCGCCGAATGACGTCGTTCTGGGCCGGAGTCTGTCCGAGCGGCACGGTCGCCGGGCGGGCGCTCCGCAATCCTTCGATCGTGTCCTGCGTGAGCTTCTCGCTGAAGTGCATGTCAGGGACGAGGCAGGGATGTTTGTACTGCTCGAGGCTTCCGCCGAGCTTCTGCTGGCGCTTGCGGGTAAACTGAGCCCAGGTGCCGTCCGGCAAGGGGAGCCATTTCATCATTGCGAGTCGGCCGGTCGCCCGTTTTTCCTGGTACTCGCAATTGAGACTCTGCAGGACCTGGTCGACGTTGCGTGCAAGACCTTCGCCGAGTTCCGGCGAGCGGACGTCCTGCTCTTCGACAAGAATCTGGTACATCGGCGGGTCGCCCCAGATCGGGCTGACGGTGAAGTGCTTCAGCTCAAGGCGAAGATCTTCGACCGACTTCCGCACGGCGGTGACGATCTGCGATTCGGAAACCTTCTCGCCGGTGACGCTCGCGATGTGCGCGCCTTTGTGAAGGAATTCGAGCATCGGCGTGGTGTGGTAGAAGCCAGTGCAGCGAACGACGTCGCAGATGTTGTACCGGTAAAGTCCCGATGAAGTCGTCAGCAGGATGAAGTAATTCTTTCCCGCCTCGAGCTCGTGCGCTTCGAGAACGGTCGCATTCTCTTTGCCGTACTCCGCTTCCGGGATGAATTCGAAGAAGTGGGTCGCGACGTCGAGAATTCCCTCCGAGCGGAAATCGGCGACGGGAATCGTCATGCGCCCTTCGCTGGCGGAGAGGCCGTGGTCGCGAATTGCGAGGTCGCCGTAGAACCGGCGGAGCGCCGGCAGATAGGCGCTGCAGCTGCCGCCCGCCCAGACCGCGACGACCGCGAGCTCTTTCCAGTAGTCGCGCGGATGCAGGCTGCCGGTCCGGTTGATGATCTGCTCGAGCTCCTGTGCCCTGGCGACGCGCTTCGAAAGGCGGCGACGGAGCGCGCGGCGAACAAGGTCCGGAACCTGGAAGCTGGAAGAGAGGGTGCCGTCGTGGATGTCGCGAATGAGCCTCTCGCGCTCGGTGTCAGCCATCTTCGCAAGATGGATGAGCGTGCTCGGGTTCGCGGTCATCACCATACCGACATGCGGATCGCCGACTGCCAGGCGGAGAGCGGTGTAGTTTTTCGAATCGGGATCTTCAATCTTCGCGACGATTCCCGGAACGGTGTACATCGTCTTGACGATGCGCTTCTGCACCGCGGCGACGAGTCCGCTGATGTTTCCGCAGGGAGTTCCTCCCGGCGTGCGGAACTTATCGTAATCGCTCGAAAGCTGAACGATGTTGTGCCCGTTGACGGCAGGATGGGCATCGAGAGTATGGATGCCCCAGACCTGCCAGCCGGCGCGGTAATCGTTGAGGAAGCGCTGCGTGATCGGAATGAATTTCGACTGCGACGTTGTGCCGCTGCTGAGCGAGAACATCAGCAGTTTGTTGTGTGCGCCGAGCAGTGCTCCGTGGTCGCCGTGCTTCAGGCATTCGACGTACGGACGGTAATATTCGTAGTCGGCTACTTTGACGCGCTTGCGAAACGTCTCGACGTCCTTGACGCCATCGAGGCCGTGTTCGCGCGAGAAGCGGCTTCCCGCGTTCAGCGCGATCAGATCCTTGAGGACGCGGTGCTGGGTTTCCCGGCAGTTCACCGTTGTTGAAAGAAAGGCTCGGGCCTGGCGCCGGACATTGGCGCGCGCAACCGAACCGACAATAGCTCGCAAGGATCCCAGAATATGCATGACCGTCCGCTCGAGTTATCGGGTTACCGGTCGACGCAGAGGCGGCTTCCATGCACCTTTGCGCGCCGTAAGAACACGACTCTTGCGGGGTCAGAACCCTCCGCCGACGAAAAAGGGGCTGCGCAGAATCGCACACAGCCCCAAATTGATCTGCGGTTGCCGTTCGGCAGGATGCGACGATCGTCGCGCGGCAAATCGTATTCTTACGCCTTCTTGGCGGTAGTATCGTCCTCGGCTTTCTCTTTCTTCTTCTTCTTTTTGCCCACGACCGTGAGGATCACACGGACTTTCGGCAAGCCGACCGGACTGCGTCCTTCCTGCCAGCGCTCTTCACTCTTGAGCTGTGCAATTCGTTCATCGCGCTTGAGGACGTTTCGCGACCGGGCAAGCCGTCCCTTCCTCTTTAAACTCTTGTCAATCGTCACGTTAGGAGGCTCCCCACAGGTCTGCTCGAGCGTTCGGAATAGGTCGAAACAGACCGTATGTTAGGGCGAAACCTCAATCTTTTCAACTGGCCGTCAGGGTACGAATTTCGTGCCAAAGTGGTGCTCAAATGAATTCTAGCGGCGGTTCATTTGAGTCAATCTGCGGAAGAATTGCGGGGAATAAATTCCCGCAAAAATCACTGCGACAAAGTCCGCATGCGTAAAAAACCCGGGAAAATGAGGGTTCCGGACGCTAATCCGTCTAGGCAACCAGCATGGGCCCCGGTAATCTTTAGGGACGATTCCCAGCCTTTCCGGGAAATCTGTCGCCTCGAAATGAGTTCGTCGAGACTTTTCCGATGATGTGTCCGTTTTGCCGCCAGGGAGAGACGAAAGTCATTGACTCCCGAGCCAGCGACCAGCACGTCATCCGTCGCCGCCGCGAATGCCTCAGTTGTGAACGCCGTTTCACCACTTTGGAGCGCATTGAGGAATCTCCTCTGAAGGTGGTGAAGAAGGATGGCTCGCGCGAGCCGTTCGATCGGGAGAAAATCCGGGCCGGGCTCCTGAAGGCTTGCTACAAGCGGCCCGTCAGCGAAAGTCGAATCGAGGACATCATTTGCGACGTCGAGGCGGACGTTTACCGGAACTTCTACGACAACTTTGATCGAGAAGTTCCCACCCGCTACGTCGGCGAAAAGGTCTTCGACGCCCTTCGAGCCGTCGACCAGGTTGCGTTCGTCCGGTTCGCGTCGGTCTATCGCGAATTCAAGGACGTGAACGACTTCGTCGAGGAACTGGAACCGATGCTCCGGACGCCGCGCCGCTAGCCGTCGTCGAGCGCCGTTTTCCTCCCCCTTCCGGCGGGTTCGAACTGCCTGCCGGATTCGGCGATCGGGATTGACGGAAAACCGTACCCGATAGATCATTCCGCCCCGTGGGATTCCGCGCGCAGAGCGATCCGATCGCCTTTCGGAGCAACAGTTTCGAATTCGGTCGGTCGGGCGGCAACTCATCGAAATCCAATCCACTCAATTCCTGCATGCGATCGCACGCCTGAAAGCAAAGGATTGCTCTCGGCCATGTCGTACCATTTGATCGATATCGTTCAGAAACTGGGCCATCCGCGGATTCTGGTGCTCGGGGATCTCATCCTCGACCGCTACATCTGGGGCGACGCGGAGCGCGTCAGCCAGGAAGCGCCCGTCATTCTCCTGCGTGAAGAACGGGAGGAGACCCGTCTCGGCGGCGCCGCGAACGTCGCGAACATGCTGCGCGGCCTCGAAGCTCAGGTGACGATGGCGGGAGTCGTCGGTGCGGATCACGACGGAGAACAGGTCCGAAAAGATCTCGCAGAAGCGGGGGTGGACTGCTCGTGCCTGTTCGCCGATCCCTCCCGCCCGACCACTGTGAAGGAACGGTACATCGGTCGTGCGCAGAACCGGCATCCGCACCAGATGCTGCGCGTCGATCGCGAGACTCGCACGCCTCTGGATGCTGAAATCGGCGCGCGACTCGTGACGGCAATGCTCGAGTGCTTGAATGAGCACCAGGCGGTGCTCATCTCGGACTATGCCAAAGGAGTCTGCACGCCGCAGGTTGTCTCGAAGGTCATCAAGGCGGCGCGCGCAGCCGGGATTCCGGTCATTGTCGATCCTTCATCGTCGGGCGACTGCCACAACTTTGTCGGGGCGACCGCGGTGACGCCGAATCGACTTGAAACGAAGCGTGCGACAGGTCGCGAGATCGCCACCACCGAAGATGCATTCTCCGCCGGACGGCGCCTCTGTGCGGAGTTTGAACTCGATCACGCGTTCGTCACGCTCGACAGCGACGGCATCGCACTCGTAATGGCGGATGGGACGGCTCAGATGCTCCCGACGCGGAAGCGCGAGGTCTACGACATCACCGGCGCGGGCGATATGGTGCTCGCCATGATCGGCGTCGGAGCAGCGGCGGGTGTGGCCCCCGCGGACGTCGCTCGGCTGGCGAACGTGGCGGGGGGACTGGAAGTTGAACAGATCGGTGTTGTGCCGATTACCCGGGATGAAATTCTGGCGGATCTGCTGGCGGGTGGTCGGGCCGCATCCGACAAGGTGCTCGATCTCGACATGCTCGCGCGGCACGTCGCCGCACGCCGCAAGATTGGCCAGCGGATTGTCCTCACGAACGGCTGTTTCGATTTGCTGCATGTGGGGCATGTCAGCTATCTGCAACAGGCAGCACAGGAAGGCGACTGCCTGGTTGTGGCGCTCAACAGCGACGACAGCGTCCGCTCGCTCAACAAAGCACCGGACCGACCGATTTTCCGGCAGGAACAACGAGCGACGATGCTTGCGGCTCTGGAAGCGATCGATTACGTCGTCGTCTTCAACGAATCGACGCCACACGCCGTGCTCGAGCGGATCAAACCCGATCTCCTTGTGAAGGGGGGAACGTACAACGCGGATGAGATCGTCGGACGCGAGCTCGTGGAATCTTACGGCGGGCAGGTGAAAGCGCTCGGCGCCATTCCCGGGATTTCGACGACGCGCCTCCTCGAACAGTTGCGAGGAGAAAAAGGGGGCGTGGTGAGCATTCCGTTTCATCAGGAGCGCAAAGCGGGATGAAGATCGCCGTTTTCGTTCCCAACTGGATCGGCGACGTCGTGATGGCGACCCCTGCGCTCAGGGCCATTCGCGAGCATTTTGCGGGAGCCGAGATCGTCGCGGTGCTCCGGCCTTACGTGGCGGACGTCCTGGCGGGACTCAGCCTTGTCGATCGACACCTGATTCACCATCCCGCCGGCAAGTCCGCAGTGGAGAATCGGGGACTTCGATTTGTTCGAAGTCTGCGCCGCGAAAAGTTCGATCTCGCGGTTCTCTTTCCGAATTCGTTCCATAGTGCGGGACTCGCTTGGCTTTCGGGAGCGCGCCGCCGCGTTGGAATTGATCGAGACGGACGCGGGTGGCTGCTCACCGACCGCCTTCCATCGCGACCGAAGAAAACTCCGCACCCGGTCATCGAGGAGTATCTGCGCATCGCCGCGTACCTCGGCTGCGTCGCGCTCGACCGAAGGATGGAGCTTGCCTCCCTTCCGTCCGACGAACAGCAACTTGCCAGGTTCTGGAACGCGCAACCCGGGGAACTTCGGCGGAGGGAGTTCGTCACCCTCAATTCCGGGGGGGCGTTCGGAGCGGCTAAAGATTGGCCCGCGGAATCGTTCGCTATTCTGGCAAGACGAATTGCCGAAACCTATGGGCATGCCGTGCTCGTGCTGTGCGGCCCGTCGGAACGGGAACAGGCTCGGAGAATCGTCCAGCAGGCGGAGCATCGAAATGTCGTCAGCCTTGCCGATGCTCCGCTCAGCATCGGATTGACGAAGGCGGCGGTGAAGCAGTCAGTGCTGCTGGTGACAACCGATTCGGGACCGAGACATTTCGCGGCGCCGTTCGATGTGCCGGTCATCACGCTGTTCGGACCGACGCACATCGCCTGGAGCGAAACGTACTCTCCCAGGGCGATTCACCTGCAGCATCAGGTCGATTGCGGACCCTGCCAGCAGCGGACCTGTCCGCTCGGTCATCACCGCTGCATGAAGGAACTTTCCGTCGATACCGTGTTTGACGCGGTTGCCCGGCAGCTCGAGCGGCGAAACGCCGCGCATTCGCGGGTCGCGTGACACGCATGAAAATCGCACTCGTTAAGCGACGCTATTCGCTCCGGCACGGCGGGTCGGAACGCTACTGCGTCAATCTGGCGCGACGACTCCAGGCGACCGGCCACCACGTCACCGTTATCGGTGAAACGATCGACGACGAATTGAAGGACGAAGTCGAGTTTCGTCCGGTTCGAGTGAATCGAATCACGTCGTGGACGAACAATCGATCATTTGCCGAGAACTGCGGTCGAACGGCCCGCGACGGGAAGTTCGACGTCATTTACGGGTTGGGGCGCTCGTTCGGACTCGACGCCGTGCGCATCACGGAACGGCTTCAATCGCACTGGGTCAACGTCTACTATCGCAACCCGGTCGGGCGGTTCTTTCAGAAATGGAACCCGCGCCATCGGACCCTGATCGATCTCGAACGTTCCATCTACCGCTCGAACGGTTGCCGGCGCGTCGTCGCACAATCGCGGCTCGACCGGCAGCTGGTCATGGCTTACTACGGAATCCCGGAAGAGAAGATCCGCATTGTTCACAACGGCGTGGACATCAGCACTTTCAACCCCGGTGTTCGAAGCGAGCGGGATGCGGTCCGCGCAGAGTTCCAGATTGCGGCCGACGAACCGTTGCTGCTGTTCGCATCGATGGATTTTGAAGGGAAGGGGCTCCGCTCAATTCTGCAGGCGATGCGCGATTCCCGTCATCAGGACTTGAAGCTGCTGGTCCTCGGCCACGGGCCCGTTCGGCGATTTCAGCGCATTGCGAGCGAGCTTGGCGTCGACTCGCGCGTCATCTTTGCCGGGCGCAGAAACGATATTTCACGATTCTACGGTGCCGCCGATCTCTTCCTGCTGCCGACGGCGTACGAACCGTTTCCGAATGTGAACCTCGAAGCGATGGCGTGCGGCACGCCGGCTCTTACGACTTCGACCGCCGGCGGAGCGGATATTATCCATCACGGTGAGAACGGGTACCTGGTTTCGTCGGTCCATGCCGTTGATGAGATGACGCGCTGCCTGAACGACCATTTCTCGCTCGCGACTTCCAGTCTTCGGGCGATGTCCGACGCCTGCTGGGGGTTCGCGCGAACGATGACTGTTGAAGCAAACGTTGCGAAAACACTCGACGTTTTCGAGGAGGTGCTCCTTGAAAAATTCCGAGTTTGAAGCCTGGGACGACGGCCGGCTCGTCGTCAACCAGGACTTCGCAGCGACCCTCCGCAGGAACGGTTTGATCACGTTCGATTCGGTGATGCAGCACCGGGGAGAAACCGTTGCGAAGAATCTGCTCCGCGAACGTGTGACGACCCGATTCACGTTGCGGAATGAAGACGGAAGCGAAGATGCGTTCTACATCAAGCGGCATTCCCCGCCGCCGTGGAAGGAATACATCAAGCCTCTCTTGCGACTGACAAGCCCGATGCTCGGCGCACGGCATGAATGGGAAGCCATTCTCCAGTTTCATCGGGCGGGAATCCCGACCATGACGCCGGTCGCCCTGGGCGAATCCGGGGGGCACTCGTTCCTGATCACGCACGCGCTCGAAGGGTGCACGAAGCTGTCGCACTGGCTGCAGCCCGCGCATGGTACAATCGGCGTTCACTTCGGAGCGGATGCCAAACCGGCCGCTCCCGGTCGAAGCGACAGGAGATCGTCCGCCGAGAAGCGCGGAATCATTCGCAAGCTCGGTCAGATTGCACGGACGATGCACTCGTCGGGGATGCACCATCAGGACTTTTACCTGACGCACTTCCTCAGGCCGAACGATGTCGACGACGACCGGCTCTATGTCATCGACCTCGGGCGCGTTCGCCGGCGGAAGCTCCTTGCGAAGCGGTGGATCGTCAAGGACCTTGCGCAGCTCAACTACTCGTCGCCGCAGGTCACCAAGGCGGACCGTCTTCGATTCCTGGAGACGTATCTTGGCCGTCCGCTCAACCGGGCCGACCGGCCGCTCCTGTGGCAGATCGAACGCAAAACGCACGCGATCCGCCGGCATTCCGCGCGGCATCAGCTCTAGAAGATCCGATCCGTTGAACAGGGGGCGAACCGCAGACGGGCGGGCGTGTCCGACGACAGGTCGTCGGCTCGGAGGAGAAAACGCGTCGAATCGTCCCGCTTGCTGATCCGCAATTGCCGGATCTGATAGAATGCTCGCAGAGGTGACAACGAGATGGCCAAGAAATCCGAAGCGGGGAATTCGCAGGCGAAGTTCGTCTGCCAGAACCGGAAGGCCCGCCACAATTACGAGATTCTCGACGAGCTGGAATGCGGGGTGGCTCTCACCGGCAGCGAAGTGAAGAGCATCCGCAACGGCAAGATCTCGATTGACGAAGCCTACGCCCGCATGCGCGACGGCGAGCTGTGGCTGATCAACAGCGACATCGCTGAATACCCGCAGGCGACGGTGATGAATCACGCACCCGACCGGCCGCGGAAGCTGCTGCTCCGGAAACGGGAGCGGGAGAAGTTCGCGGAATCGGCGATGCACAAGGGTCTGACGCTTGTTCCGCTCGCGGTTTACTTTTCCGATCGAGGAATCGTCAAGCTGACGATCGCCGTCGCGAAGGGTCGCAAGCTGCACGACAAGCGCGAGAAGCTCAATAAACAGGCCGATACGAAAGAGATGCGTAGCGCGGCCCTGCGCCGCCAGTAGGCCAAACTTCAACCCGCGCCCTGTCGACGGCATTCCCCCGAAACGCGGGTGGTGTGCCGTGAGCCTGCGAAGGGCAGAACGCGCAAAGAATTGGCCGAATCAACTCAAGCTTGCAGTCGCCCGTTCCCCGGAGCACAGATATTCCTGTTTGTGCCGATCGACGATTGACTCGCGAAGTGCACAGACCGGAATGTCTGTGCTCCGGACGCGGGTGGCACCGGTTGCATGATGGGAGGCACTGATTCCAGTCTGTGCTTCGAGCACGCATCGGGCACGCAAATCAGATTGAGAGATCCCGCGCTTGGAATCCGTCGGGTGCGCGAGTTGGGAACTTACTCAACGCAGCCCCCGCACCCTGACCCGCTCCCGCAACGGGGAGAGGGGAGAATCGGAGAGGGCCGATCAGGCTGCCTTCCGCTGCGGTGTGTCCTGGTGGCGAACGGTGAGCAGGTGAATGGCGGCGGTGAGGCCGTGGAGGGCGGCGTCGATCTGGTTGGTATCGTGCAGCAGTTTCAGGTTGTCTGCGAGCGACTTCTGCAGATCGAGGAGCCGGCCTTCGCCCCGCGCGATGCCGTCGAGTGTTTTCGCGAGCGCGCTCATGTCGCCGCTGAATTTTGAAGCTTCCTGAACCGTCGTCTGGATTCTGGCGAGGTGTTTCTCGTGCCGTTCGTCGATGGCCTTCAGCGTCCTCTGCAGCTGTTCTGCGAGCGTCGATTCATTCGAGCGGTGCCGTTCCTGAATGCTCGCGGAGACGCTCTGCCAGCGCTGCTCTTCGTGCTGCTGGCGTTTCTCGAACTGATCAAACAGGTTCTTGAGGGCGGCCGACCAGGCGGCCGTCTGCTGCTGCATCGCCTTCTGGGCAGCGGCGTGAAATTCGTTATTGGCCCGTTCGAGAATCGAAGCCAGGGGCCCCACGTTGGCCGCTTTCACTTCGAAGCGGTGGAGCAGTTCCCGCTCGACCAGACGGTCGGTGCGGCGATCGATACCCTTGTCAACGCGATCGCACATAAACCGCGAGATCATCATGATCATGGCGGCGGCGAGCGCCGATGTGGTGGTGTTGAACGCGGTTCCCATTTCCGAGACGACGTGCGAGAGTTCATCGCCGATTCCGTCGACGGTCATGCCCGTGAGAGCGGTTCCGAAGTGGACCACGGTTCCAATGAACCCGAGAATCGGTGTGAGTGCGATCACGAACCCGACGAGTGAATAGCGGTGATGCGTCGCATCGGCGTTCTGATCGGCGAGATAACGAAGTTGATCGGGAAGCTCCTCGGCCGATTTGTTCTCGACCACGAACGACAGGGCGCTCACCAGGCGCTGCCCGATGCGGGAGCTGAGGAGTCGCGGCGGCTGTGACGAGACGTTCTGCAGAAAGACTTCGGCCTGCGCGATCGGGACGCGGCTGTCGCGGGGAGGCAGCCATTGCTGCCGCAGCGCCCACAGCTCGCGCGGAAACGAGCAGAGCTTGAAGATGATGTCGATTGCGCCCCAGATGAACATCGCCACGATGACGTACTCGACGACGTGCCCGGTCGTGTAGCGCGCAAGCAGGCTCTCGCGAAACTGCGGCTGAGCCATGACGGCGTAGTAGAGCACAGTGGCCGGAACGGCGAGCATGAGCGAAGGATCGCTCAAAAGAACCGAGAACCTGCCGGGACGCGAATTACTCATCGTGAAACCCTCTGCGCGTACTACTTCCGGGGAAAAACGCGATTGAGAGGCGAATTGAAGCCCGGCGCCGGGAAACGGTCAAT
>JBFWWA010000096.1:0-10991 GCA_050246455.1 Planctomycetaceae bacterium | reverse complement strand
GACTCCCCTGTCGAGCACGAAATGCAGGACCGGCGTGTAACGACGCTGAAGCCGTTCAGCGAGCTTGGCCTGGCTGAAGCCGCGTGCGGACTTGAGACCGTGCATCGAGAGCGCCTGGGCTTTTTCATCTCCCATGATCGAGACGTAAACCTTTGCGGAGCGCAGATCGGGGCTCGCTTCGGCGCTGATCACCGTCACGTTCTTCACGCGGGGATCCCTGATCTCGAAGAGAATGGCCGTACTCACCTGCTCTCTGATTGCCTCCGAGACTTTCGCCAGCCGCCGTGAAGTCATGCAAAAACCGTCGCTCGTAAGAAAGCTTGAGGCACGAAGGACGAATGAAGTCCGCGAGGAGCAAAATCCGATACGACTTGCAACGTGCGGACCGTCTCGTGAATCTGGCTTTCCGTTTCTCCGTTAGGGCTTCGAGGCTTCGTGCTTCCTTGGACATTCGTGCTTCGAGCTTCCGCTCGATCGTGCCGACCTGATTCTCAGACCGCCGGCTACTCCAGCGTTCTCTTGATCTCGTCGACGCGGAAGGCTTCCAGCAGGTCTCCCTCCTTCACGTCGTTGAATCCCTCAAGGCGAATACCGCATTCCATGCCTTCGCGAACTTCCTTCGCGTCGTCCTTGTTCCGCTTCAGCGACGCGATGTCGTAGTCGGCGAGAACTGCCTGGTCGCGGATCACGTGGACGCGGTTTGAACGCTCGATCGTTCCGTTCAAGACCCGACAGCCGGCGATCGTGCCGAAGCGGCTGATATGGAACGTCTGCAGTACGAGCGCACGGCCCGTCGCGACCTGTACGCGTTCAGGAAGGAGCAGACCTTCAAGCGAGCGCTTCACGGTCTCGGTGACTTCGTAGATGATGTTGTAGCGGCGGATGTCGACCCCTTGCCGTTCCGCCAGAATCTGGGCGCGGTCTTCGGGGATAACATGGAACGCGATGATGATCGCGCCCGATGCTTCCGCAAGCGAAACGTCGCTTTCGTTCACTCCGCCGACGCCCTCGTGCACGATCTGCACGCGCACCTCGGGATGGTCGATCTTGCCGATTTCGTGCCGAAGCGCTTCGAGCGAACCGGGCGTATCGGCCTTGATGACGAGCGGAAGATCCTGCACCGCTCCGCCGCGCGCCGCGGAGAGAATATCGTCGAGTGAGCGAGGCCGTCCACGTCCGCTGAGTGTCGCCGTCCGCCCCCGGTCGCGGCGTGTATCGGCGACCTCGCGGGCTTCTTCGACGTTGCCGACCACGAAGAAACGGTCGCCCGCCCCCGGCATGACGTCGAGCCCGGCGACGCGCACCGGCGTCGAAGGTCCTGCTTCCTGAATCTCTTTGTCCTGGTCGTTGTACAGGGCGCGAATGCGTCCGAATGCCTCGCCGCAGACGATGTTGTCGCCGATCTTGAGTGTTCCGGTCTGCACGACGAACCAGGCGAGAACGCCGCGTCCCTCGTCACGAAACGCTTCGAGACAGACGCCCGCCGCCGGACGGCTGACGTCCGCCTTGAACTCGCGGAGCTCTGCTGTCAGCAGCAATGTTTCAAGAAGGTCGTCAATTCCCTGGCCGGTCGTCGCGGAAGTCCGCACAACTTCAACATCGCCTCCCCACTCGGCCGGAAGCACGTTGTTCGCGGCGAGCTCCTGCAGAACGCGCTGCTCGTTCCGGTTCGGAAGGTCGACCTTGTTCATGGCGACGACCATCGGCACGTTGGCGGCTCGCGCGTGGCTGATGCATTCCACGGTCTGGGGCATGACGCCGTCATCCGAGGCAACAACGAGCACCACCACGTCGGTGACGTTCGCACCGCGAGCACGCATCTCGCTGAACGCGGCGTGGCCGGGCGTGTCGACGAAGGTGATCTTGCGATTATTGTGCGAAACCTGGTACGCGGCGATGTGCTGCGTGATTCCCCCCGCTTCGCCGGCGGCCACGTTGGCGGAGCGAATCTTGTCCAGCAGCGAGGTCTTGCCGTGGTCGACATGCCCGAGGATCGTGACGATCGGCGGACGCTCGACCAGGTTTTCGGCATCGCCGGGCGTTTCCAGCGACTGTTCCAGTTCCAGCTCGATATCGCGCTGGCGACGAATCTCGAGATCGACACCGAGTTCGAGTGCGAGCTCGATGGCGACGTCTTCCGAGATCGATTGATTGATGGTGCACGCCTCGCCCCGTTCGAACAGAATGCGTTGCAGGTCGCGGGCGGGGCGGCCGATGGCTTCGGAAAGCGTACGGATGGTAATCGGCGGCGCAATCTCCGCGGCGGTCTTGAGTGCCACAGCCCCTCCGGAGCTGCGCTGCCGTCGGCGGCGCAATCCACGAAGCTTCTGCGGAGTGCTACCTTCTTCGCCCGCTTCTCCCTTCGGCCGGCGACGGTCGCTGCCGGTGAGCCGGCGCCCCTTCTTGGCCTCGGGTGAGGCGTCGTCCTCTCCGATGAAGTTTGAAGTGTCGACGAATTCGACGGGACTGCCGTCGTCCCCTTTCTTTTTCTTCTTCCGCTGCTCGACCGATTTCCGCAGGTGCTGCGAGAGCGGACTCGGCTGACCGAGGAATTCCGCCGTCAGTGGAATGTCGGGCTTTTGAGCCGGGGCTTCCTGTGGCGCAGTGCGCGCCACGGGAGGCTTGTAGTTCGGCGGCAGCGCAACGGTCGGTAGTGAAGGCTTCCCCTTCGATTTGCTCGAGCGGCGCGAGAGCGAATCAGCATCTGTGACGGTGCCGACCGGACGCATCTCGCGAATCGAACTGCCGCGGGCGCCGGTCGGAGAAACGTAATCGTCCGGACGAAGCGGGGCCGAAGGATTCGGCGTCATCGTCGTCGGAATTCCGGGTCCGCGACGCAACGGTCCGCGAGTCGGTGTGGGGGCGGGCGCTGTGGTTTCGGCGGCCGGTTGGACCGGACGAGGAGCGTCCGCCGTTTGAGGCTCAGCGACAGCCGTCGGCGCCTCTATGGGAACGCTTTCGACGACTTCCTCCGACGCGGTCTCGTCAATGCCGACCGTTTCCGGTTCAGCATCTCCTTCGGGGCGTCGACCTTTTCCGTTCTGCGGGCGCGGCATCATCGGTTTGATGCTGCGAATCTTGCCGGTATCGCGAGTCGGTTCGCGCGAGGGAGCGAGCGGAGCGCTCGCAGTCGCGGCGCTCCCTTGTTTCGTAGCGTTCTCCATGAACTTGAGAACGCGGTCTTTTTCTTCCGGCGAAATGCTGGCGAGCGCAGAATTCTTGATCTGAATACCGGCGCTGTTGCAGTATTCAATCAGAATCTTGCTGTCCATGCCCAGCTCTTTGGCCAGGGCAAAGATCCGAATCTTCAAATCCATCGTAATGGCGATAGTCCTTCCAGGAGACCGAAACCGCTCGATCGGGCCGCTCTCGTCGACATCCGAAACGTATCAACTGCTTATTCTTCGCCGGCAGAAGCCTCCGCTTTGCTCAGCCGTTCTTCGTCGGTGTCGGCGGCGGCGTCCGCCCCGTTGTCGCTCGCGCTGGTCGATTCCACCGTTCCGTTGTCCGGCTCCGCAGCCGAGGATTCCTCTTCCGCAACCGGCTCGTCTTCGGCCGGTTCATCGTCCGCAACTGCAACTCCGCCCGCTTCTTCTTCGCTGTCCGCTGCGTCCGACGAATCGTCATCGGCCAGAGCGGCGGCTGCCGCCTCATCCGCGCGATGCTGACGCGCTTCGGCCATCGCTTTCCGTTCTTCTTCTTCCTGAACAATGGCCGCTTCATCGGCGTACGCGACAATCTCGTCGCACTGCTCATCGGTGAGGCCGCCCAGCTCCGCGAGCTGATCCGGCTCGATGACCGACAGGTCGTCGAACGTGAAGAAGCCCTGGGCGACGAGATTTTCCGCGAGTTCTTCGCTGATGTGCGGAACCTGCGAGAATGCGGCGACGGATTTATCGAGCTGTTCGTCGAGCTTCGCCTGGTTCATCACATGGATATCCCAGCCGACGAGCTTCGAGGCGAGCCGGACGTTCTGCCCCTTCTTGCCAATGGCGAGCGAGAGCTGGTCGTCCTGCACGAGGACAATCACCTTACCGAGCATCGGGCAGAGGATGACGTCCTCCACTTCGGCCGGCTGGAGTGCGTTCGGGACCAGGACCTGCAGTGAATCGTTCCAGCGGACGATATCGATCCGCTCGCCGGCGAGCTCATCGACGACGTTCTTGATGCGCGAGCCCCGGACCCCGACGCAGGCGCCGACGCAATCGATCTTGCTGTCGTAACTGGAGACCGCGACTTTCGACCGGTAGCCCGCCTCGCGTGCCAGCGAGCGGACTTCAATGACGTGTTCGGAAACTTCCGGAATCTCGATTTCAAACAATCGGCGGACGAGCTCCGAGTGCGTGCGCGAAAGAATGATGCGGACCCGGCTGCCGGCCTTCTTCACCTCGCTGACAACGGCGCGGACGCGCTCGCCGACCCGGTGCACTTCGCCCGGAATCTGCTCGCCCCGGGGGAGAATTCCTTCAACCTTGCCGAGGTTGACGATGGCCGAACCTCCTTCGAGCTTCGTCACTGTTCCGGTGACGAGCTGGCCGCGCATCGATTCGTATTCGTCGAAGAGGGCGTCGCGCTCCGCTTCGCGAATCTTCTGGATCATGACTTGCTTGGCAGTCTGGGCGGCAATCCGTCCGAGGAGGTCGCCGATTTCATCCGGGAGCAGGTCTTCGTTGTTGACGCGGACGGTCGGCTTGCCGCTCTCGCGGTCAATGTCGACCTGAATGTCGCTTTCCTCACCGAAGTGTTTGCGCGCCGCCGACAGGATCGCCTGTTCGATTCCCTCGAACACGATCTCTTTATCGATGTTCTTGTCGCGATGAATCGCGTCGACGATTCGGAGGACCTCGCTGCCGTTCATGGTTACCCTTTCGCCCCTCCGGATTGTGGCTCGCTCGCGTTCCCTCATTAACAAAAAAAAGCGGGCACGTGTCCCACTTCTTCCACCTGCCGCCGATTGAGCGACAAGCTTCCGCCAGCTGCCGAGACTCACGAATTCTCCGGCAATTCCTCGGGAAATGCCCTCGATCCGTGACGAGTCCTGCCTGTCTACATGGCTGACGCCCTCGTCAGAATACCGCTATCGAAACCACTCTGACCATGAAACATAACAGCAGCCTTGCCCCCTCCGGTCGAGGGAAGCGAGCCTCGCGCGCTGACACGCCTTCTCGGTTTTCGTGCTTTGTAAACCATATCCATCGTCATTCACACTGTCAAGCAGCACGGGGTCCTGTCCGGGAACTAAAGCGTTTCACGCCGAAATCTTCCGGCGAGCCGGCAACCCCTAAGGTCAACGCCGGATGCGCCATTTGACGGCGATCTGGAACGACCGCGCTTCCGGACCTGCGAGCTTGCCCGCCGCTCTGGAATTGGTCCGCCCCCTCGGCTAGAGTCAGTGGGAGTTTCCGGTCACGGCGGTCCAGGCCGCAGCGTCCCTCCCGTGGCATTCAAAACAGGAACAGGCGATGACTCCCCGGACCTTTTTTGCCATCTTGTGTGTCCTATTCATCTTCACGAATGTCGTCCCGCCGAAGGCTGCTCACGCCCAGTTCCGCCTCTTTGGCGATGACGATGATGACGACGACCGGGATTCCCGCAAGAAGAAGCTGAATCCCAAGCTCGAGGACGCCAAACGGAGCGCCGAACAGGCGTATAAGCAGGGGGACTTCGATAAGGCGATCCAGATAACGGACGGAGTCCTTCAGGAAGCGCGTGAAGATGACGTCGCCTACTATCTGCGTGGGAGCGCGCGGGTCGAGAAGGGGCTCCGGAATGGCGACAAAAAGCTGATCCGGGCCGGAATCGCAGATGCCCGCGAGGCAATCCGTTTCGCGCCCGAAAAGAGTGCCCTGTACCATCTGCCGTACCTTTACGGTCTCAAATCGCTGGCGGTGCTCGAAAACCGGCGGGAACACGCCGACCTGGCGGTCCAGGCCGCGAACCTCGCGCTGCAGATCCGAAATCTCAAGTCCGAAGAGAAAGCTCACCTTCTGTACCAGCGGGCGACCGCAAACGTCTGGTTGCGGAAGTTGGACGCCGCCATTGAAGACTGCCGGCAAGCGGTCACGCTGCTGCCGAGCCACCTCGGTGCGCACGTCGTCCTCGCGGAAGCGTATGCCGCATCCGGTAAGAGGGACGAAGCGTTGGCCAGCTACGGGAAGGCGATCGAGCTCTTTCCCGACAATCCGCTCGTCTACAATAACCGCGGCATGTTCCAGCAGCAGCAGGGACGAAACAGTGAAGCGGTCGCCGATTTCACCCGCGCCATCGAGCTGAATCCCGATTATTACTACTCCTATATCAACCGCGGCTTCGCGCTGCTCCAGTCCGACGATCCGAAATCGGCCGAGGCCGATTTCTCGGCCGCGTTGCGAGTCAACAGCAACCAGGCGCAGGTTTACAACCTGCGCGCCCAGGCGCGGCTCGCCCAGGGAAACACCGCCGGAGCGGTGGCCGACAGCACCCATGTGACGCAGCTGATGGCGAACGATCCGGTCGCTCACGGCGACCTTGGCTTCACGCTTTTCTTCACGAAGGATTATGCCCGGGCTCTTGCATCGTTCGACCAGGCGGTGAAGCTTTCACCGAACATGCGCTATCTCGATCCCTGGCGCTACTGGTGCCTTGTCGCTCAGAATCGTGAAACCGATGCGAACTCCCGTTTCGCCGATACGCTCGGCAAAGACCCGGCAATGCGCGACTGGGCAGATCGGCTCCTCGCATACGTCGCGGGAACGCTCTCCGAAGCCGACCTTCGCGCGTCACTCGATCCAAAAGACGAAGCGATGAAGCGGGCGCAAACTTGCGAAGCGGAGTTCTTCTCGGCTCTCAAGAAAGCCAGGGAGGGGAACGCAGAAGAAGCGATGGCTCATTACCAGAAGGCGCTCGACACCGGCGCGAAGCACCTTTCGGCCTATCGCGGTGCGAAGGTGGCTGCCGGGAAGAGCGGCGGAACGACGCCGGCCGCCGCTTCGACCATTCCTGCCCGGAGCAACTAAGCCGGCTTCGCCTGAACGCGATGCGTCAGCTGCGTTCCACTGTGGAACGTCAGCAGATGTGCCGTCGTCTCAGTGCATCGGCTCGGGAAAACGTCGTTAAGCCACTTCGACGATGATGGCGCTTGCCTGGCCGAGTCGAGTGACGTTTACCTTGAGCACGGTCCGATTCGTCACGGACATCGGCTCGCCGTGCACGACGTTGATGGCACATTCCGGATCGGGAGTCTTGTAGTTGAGAGTCTGCGGGACGACGCCGTGCATCAGCGAGATTACCGAGCCGGCGAGTTCAAGGGTTCCCGCTCCCGAACCTGCGTTCCCCATGTAGCTCTTGAGGGCAGTGACGGGAACCTTGGATGCCCCGTCCCCGAAGACGTCGTGAATGGCGAGCGATTCTTCCTTGTCGCCGAGGCGTGTGGCACATCCGTTGGCATTGATATGCCCGATCTGTGCCGGCTTCAGCTTCGCGTCGCGAAGCGCCGCTTTCATGGCGTTCGCGAGGGCAAGTCGATAATCGGGAGTTCCGTTTTTGCGCATGACGCAGGAAGACCCGACGCCGAGAATGCGCCCCAGAATCTTCGCGTTCCGCTTCTCCGCGTGAGCTTCTTCCTCGAGAATGAACGAGCAGGCTCCTTCGCCCAGAACCTGTCCGCGACGGCTGAGGTCGAACGGGCGGCACCAAGTTTCCGGCGGATCGTCGTAGCTGGCGACCTCGTCGCCGAGCATTGCGTGGATCGACTTCATCGTGTGGATGCGCGTTCCGGTCGTTCCGGCGATCATGATTTCGGCGCGGTCCCGTTCAATGACTCGGTACGCTTCGCCGAGCGCGAGATTTCCTGACGCGTCATCCAGTGTGATCGAGTTGCTGGGGCCGCGGGCATCCGCCTGAATTCCGATATGGCAGGCGGGCATGTTCGGGAGGTAGCGAAGCAGCCAGAGTGGCTCCATCGCGCCGATTCCCTTTGAACCCCATTCATGCTGATCGAATGTCGGCATCCCCTGGACGTCATCCACGCACGCCATGCAGGCGTCTTTGAGAAGTTCCGGAGGGGTGAACATCAGGTTCGCCCCGAAGTCGATGCCGAACCGCTCGTGATCGACCGTTTCCGGATCGAGCGCGGAATTGCTGAGGGCCAGCGAGGCCGATGTCACGCCGAGCTGGATCTCGCGGCACATCACTTTGATGCTGCGCCGCTGGCTTTTCAAATAATCGCTCTTCGCGGTCGCGTCCGTGAAGTCGCGGACCTCGGCGCCGACGTTATGCGGAGCCGCCATCGCAGGATTCACCGAAAGCGGGCCGATCCCGCTTTTCCCCGACGACAGGCTTTCCCAGAAACGCTCAACGCCGATTCCGATCGGACTCACCACACCCAACCCGGTGATCACGACCCGGCGCGCAGAAGTTGAACTGCTCATCGTATTGATGCAGGAGCCCCACGATCGATGTCTTTAGAAGATCCCAGCCAGCAAGGCTACCCCAGCCTGCCCCACAGGTATAGCTAAGAACAATCGCCCATGTTTTGCAAGTCAAAGCGCCAGCGCCGCTTGGGATTGCGTCAACGGTATCGACCGTGCGGCGGTCGCAACTCGAATCGGTATTGCCGAGACGGCATGACCGGACGGAGTTTCGTTCCCTGTCGTCCGTGCGCCACTGAACAGCCGGAATCGTTCGATTTCGCGCTGAAACCGGCCGGAATTCTGGGCTTCGGTGAACCGCCTCATCGTCCCCTGAACGTTCTGTTCAGGCCGCGTGGCCGAAGACCAGGCAGGCGTTGTGTCCGCCGAATCCGAAGCTGTTCTTGAGAACCCGCTCGATCTTCATGGGGCGGGCCTCGTGGGGAACGTAGTCCAGATCGCAGGCCGGGTCGCAATTGTCGAGGTTGATCGTCGGTGGTGCGACCTGGTGCTGCAGCGCGAGGAGTCCGACGATGAATTCCACCCCGCCGGAAGCCCCCAGCAGATGGCCCAACTGGCTCTTTGTGCTCGAAACCGCAACCTTCTTCGAATGGGACTCAAACACCGTCTTGATGGCGACCGTCTCGGCCACGTCCCCGAGCGGAGTGCTCGTTCCGTGGGCGTTGATGTAATCGATCTGGGACGGGTTGAGCTTTGCGTCGCGAATCGCGCTGAGCATTGCACGTGCAGCCCCCCGACCTTCCGGGTCGGGAGCGGTCATGTGCGTTGCGTCCGCGGAAACGCCATACCCCAGCACTTCCGCGAGAATGGGAACTCCACGCTTGCGGGCGTGTTCGTACTCTTCGAGAACCACGACCCCGGCCCCTTCCGAGAGGACGAAGCCGTCCCGGTCCTTGTCCCACGGTCGGCTGGCCCGTTCCGGTTCGTCATTCCGGGTGGAAAGTGCGTTCATCCGCGCGAAGCCCGAGAGCCCCATCGGAGTGATTGCCGCTTCGCTGCCACCGGTGATCATCACGTCGGCAGCCCCGTACTGAATGAGCCGGAATGCGTCGCCGATCGCGTTCGTCGCGGAAGCGCATGCCGTCGCGACGGCGCTGTTCGGCCCCCGCAGCCCCCAACGAACGGAAACGTTTCCACTGGCGGCATTGACCATCAGCTTCGGGATCATCAGGGGGGAAACGCGCGACGGGCCGCGGTCAAACAGCTTGGCGTGCTGTTCTTCAATTTCGTTCAGCCCGCCGATGCCGCTGCCGATCAGGACGCCGTTCTTGTACGGATCGCCCGAGTTGAAATCGATTCCCGATTGCTCGATCGCCTTATGAGCCGCGACAAGTGCGAACTGGCAGAAGCGATCCAGCCGGCGGATTTCCTTCCCTTCGACCGTCAAATGATCTTCGGGTGCAAAGTCCCGAATCTCTCCGCCGAAGTTCACCTTGAATTCGGACGTGTCGAACCGTTTGAGCGGACCGACTCCGCTCTTGCCTGCGCAAAGACCGTCCCAGAATTCGGCAAGTTCACAGCCCAGGGCCGTGACGACCGCTCCACCAGTGACGACGACGCGCCTCGACATCGGAGTCAATGCTTTCAAGGGGAATGGAATGCACCGGGCGCGGTGCCGGAGAACAGCTCAGATCAGAGCGACTCACCGCGCGCAGAAAACTGCGAACGGGCTAGCTCTTCTGGCCGATGTAGTCGATCGCGTCCCCGACGGTGCGGATCTTGTCGTAATCGTCGTCGGGAATCGTGATTTCGAATTCGTCCTCGAGCTCCATCACGAGTTCGACGACGTCCAACGAGTCGGCCTTCAAATCGTCGACGAATGAACTGGTTCGCGAGACCTCTTCACGAGGGACGCTGAGCTGCTCGCTGACGATTCCAATGACTCTGTCTTCAACACTCGCCACCCTAAGTTCCTCCGACGTCACTTCCCAAAGTCGCTGTACCGGACAGGCTTACACGCGAAACAGGGAGAAAAACCCCGTTCGCGGAGACCGGCGAAGATATACCGCGCCGCCTATTTCCTGTAAACGGCAATGGCTTTCCCCGACGGGCCGATTCTACGGCTCCGCCCCACACCCCGTTCCTTCCAGCGACTTGCCCGATTTCGTCCCCGACGCAATACGTTTGCAACGACCCCCAATCGCTCGCAAATTCTTTTACCACACACCGATGCGATTGTACAAGCCCGCCGCGACCGCACCTTTTCCCCGAGGATCACAGTCGCCTCCAGCCGCTTCCGCTCCCCTCCTGGCAATCGTTGGAAGGGAGAGCCCGCACCCCTCCGAGCAAGTACGAGCGGGAAAATTCTCCAGGTCGCCCATTCTCCCTGACGGGAATTTTCGCCACTCCTGTCACATTCCGTACACCGCTGGTCGATATGACGACGATTCGGAAACGGAAATCCGATCGTCGATCAGCGGGAGTGCGGAAATGGACATGTCCGATCCGGCAATGATGAAAATCATCGAGCAGAGCGTGAACGACGTGCTCGTGTGGGTCGGCTTCGGAACTCTATGCGGACTTTCCGCCAAGGCGATCATGCCCGGGACCGATCCGGGCGGAGCCATCGCCACGATGATGCTC
>JBFWWA010000095.1:0-11061 GCA_050246455.1 Planctomycetaceae bacterium | reverse complement strand
GGCTCCCGTAACCCTGTTTGATAACGAAAGACCGGAGACAGAGAAATGGCCAAGGCGATGGAAGCTCTCGGAATGATCGAGACGAAGGGGCTTGTGAGCCTCATCGAAGCTGTCGATGCGATGCTCAAGGCAGCGAACGTGCAGATGGTCGGCTGGGAGAAGGTCGGCAGCGGGCTGGTGACCGGCTTCGTCGTCGGCGACGTGGCAGCCGTGAAAGCGGCGGTCGATGCCGGCGCCACTGCAGCCAGCAAGATCGGTGAGGTTGTCAGCGTGCAGGTCATTCCGCGTCCGCACGAAGAACTCGCCGCAGTGTTGCCGAAAGGAGCTGCCGGTCGTCCCGCGAAGTAAGCCTGACGACAAGCAGCGCCGATTCGTTTTTTGAATTGACTGAATAATTTCCATCAAGGTTGAGAAGAAATGAACGAAGCGATTGGTTTGATCGAAACGAAGGGCCTCGTCGCCCAGATCGAAGCCGCGGACGCGATGCTCAAGGCCGCAAACGTCACCCTCGTGAAACAAGTGCAGATCGGCGGCGCGTACATCACCACGATCATTCGTGGCGACGTCGGCTCGGTCCGTGCGGCTGTGGACGCTGGTGCGTCCGTGGCGTCGCAGGTGGGAGAGCTCGTGAGCGCTCACCTCATTCCGCGACCGGAGCAGAGCCTGCTCGACAACTTCATCTAGGCTTCCCACGCGCGATCGTTTGAATTCCGACGCGGCGCAGTGTTGCGAGACGATTCAAAGATCTGCTGGAAGCCTGAGGGATATCGGAGCACGGACCTCGCTCATGAAGATCCTTGTCGCCAATCTCGGTTCCACGAGCTTCAAATACCGGCTGTTCAGTCTGCCGGAGGAGAAGCAGCTTGCGCGCGGCGGTATCGACCGCATCGGCCAATCCGAGAGCCGATGCACCGTCGAGATCGGCAAACACAAGGACGAGAAAACCGCGAACATTCCGGACCATGCAGCCGCGGTTCGGATGTGCCTTGATCAGCTGACGGATTCACAAACCGGCTGCCTGCGGTCGGTTTCTGAAGTGGCGGCGATCGGATTCAAAGCGGTTTTTGCCGGTCATCTCAGTGGTGTGCGACTTGTCGACGAAAACCTGCTCACAACCATGGAGCAGTTGGCCGACGTCGCTCCCGCGCACAATCCCCCGTATGCGAAAGCGATGCGGGAATTGAGCTGCGCGTTTCCGGAAATCCCGCTCGTTGCTGCTCTCGAAACGGGATTCCACGAAACGATTCCCGAAGCACAGCGCGTGTATGCGGTTCCGTACGAATGGAAAGAAAAGCACCACATCCAGCGCTGGGGCTTCCACGGTGCGAGCCACCGCTATATCGGCGGACGAATCGCGCAGATTCTCAATCGCGACGACTTGCGGGTCATCTCCTGCCATCTCGGCGGAAGCAACTCGTTGTGCGCGATCCGGGCCGGGAAGTCGTTGGCGACGAGCATGGGAATGAGTCCGCAGACGGGATTGTTGCACAACAATCGTGTCGGCGACTTCGACCCATTCGCCCTGCCGATCCTGCTTCGCGAAACCGGCAAGCCTCTCGCCCAGCTCCTCGAAGAACTGTCTGAGCAGAGCGGATTACTGGGACTGAGCGGATTGAGCGGCGATGTGCGCGATCTCGAAGAAGCGGCTGCGAATGGACATGCACGAGCTGACTTGGCGCTCGAAGCGTTTATCGCCTCGATCCGCCAGTATGTCGGATCGTACCTCACAGTTCTTGGCGGAGCCGATGCCATCGTATTCACCGGCGGCATCGGCGAGAACAGCAAGCGGATTCGCCGCGGTGTTCTCAGGAACATGGAGTGGGCCGGCATCCGGCTTGACGACGCTCGCAATGAGCAGGCGCGTGGCGAGGCACGCATCGCGCATGCGGCGAGCGAAGTCGATGTCTGGGTCGTCCCGACAAATGAAGAAATTGTTGTCGCTCGTCAATCGGCGGAATTGATCGGGAAATCCAACGCTAGCTAGTGAGGCCAACTATGTTTCTCGGTCGCATCACCGGAAGCCTCGTGGCGACGCAGAAGGTCGATTCGATGGTCGGGCAGAAACTGCTCATCATCGAGCCGCTCCGCGTCAATGAGAAAGATCAGAGCAACCTGGTTCCGACGGGACGGACGTTCGTTACGGTCGACACCGTCGGAGCGGGTGAAGGTGAAGTCGTTCTCTGTGTCCAGGGGTCAAGCGCCCGTTTCACTCCTGAAACCAAGACGCTCCCAATCGACGCGGCCATCATCGGAATCGTCGATCAGGTGCAGATTGGCTCGAAGACTGTCTTCAGCACGCGTGATGGCCTCGCACGGAAGTAACCCGAACCGTCAAGGAGTCGATCGATGCAACTCGAAATCCCCGAAGTCTCCGACAATAACATCCGCCAGATGCAGATCGTTGTTTTCGCCCTGCTCTGCGGAGTGGTCATGTTCGGACTTATCACCATGTTCCTGACGTGGGGTCAGGCACCGGGCGACGCGTTGGTCGCGTATATCGCTGCCGGATTCGGCGCGTTTGCGATTCCAATGAGCTTCATTCTCCTTGTGGTCGTCGCCAACGGCGCCGTGAAGTCGGTCCTGGCCGAAGCCAGGAATAACGACTACCGAGAAATGGTCGCTTCGGTCGACAAGCTTGCGATTGCCTACAAGACGAAGCTGATCATTAGTGTTGCCGTTCTTGAAGGAGCGGCAATGTTCAATCTCGTTGCGTACCTGCTCGAACGACAAGCGGCGTCACTACTGTTCGCCGGGGTGCTGGCGGTGATTATGGCCCTGCTGTTTCCGACCCCGGTCGGTGTGCAGGATTGGGTTCAGCGACGCTTCAACGAGCTGCAGTTCAGCTAAACCGTGACGACGAGTTCGATTCCGAGACCGAAGACTAATAGATCCAATTACCATCCGGGTTCTTCCAGAGTGAATTGAGGCGACAAGATGATTCAGGCGAACGAGCAGGCGATCCGGCAGGTTGTCGAAGAAGTTCTCTCGCAACTCGGCAAGCGGGGGCGCGGACCAGGCGGATCTCAGCCTAAGAGCGGCGATTGGGGGGTCTTCCCGACTGTCGATCAAGCCGCCCAGGCCGCGGAGGAGGGCTTCCAGAAGCTCCGCAACGCCTCGATGGAAAAGCGGGCGCAGGCCATCGAAGTTGTCCGCCGGCTTTGCCATGATCAAGCGGAAGAGCTTGGTCGCATGGAGCTCGAAGAAACGAAGATCGGCCGTCTCGATCACAAGATTGAGAAGCTCAAGATCGTCCGCCTCGCTCCGGGCATCGAGTTCCTGCGAACTGATGCACTCAGCGGAGATCACGGCCTCACAATCACCGAGTACGCACCCTTTGGCGTCATCGGCGCCATTCTCCCGGTGACTCACTCGCTGCCGACACTTGCCGGCAACGTCGTGAGCATGGTCGCATCGGGAAACACGGTCGTATTCAATCCGCATCCATCCGGTGCGCGAATCGCCTGTGAAGGCGTTCGCCGCTTCAACCGTGCCATCTACGACGCAACCGGCCTCGAGAACCTGATCAACATCATCGAGTACCCGACGCTCGAAACCGCCGAGCAGATCTTTGAGCATCGCGGCATTCGGCTGCTGGTCGTCACCGGTGGACCGGGAGTCGCTCGAGCGGCGCTTGCGAGCAAGAAACGGGCGATCGTCGCCGGACCGGGCAACCCGCCGGTCGTCGTCGATGAAACGGCCGACATCGAAAACGCGGCCGCTTCAATCGTCAAGGGTGCCGCCTACGACAACAACCTTCTCTGCATCGGTGAGAAGGAAGTCTTCGCCGTGAACTCGATCTTCGATCGCCTTCTCGACTCGGTCGGCCGTAGCGGCGGATATCGGCTGAACGCTCAACAGGCCGACGCTCTCACGAAGCTTGCGTTCGGGCCGCCGGAGAAGCCGGGTGGACACGCGGTGCTCAATCGCGAGCTCATCGGCAAGGATGCGTCGGTTCTCGCAGCTCAGATCGGCGTCCACGTCCCCGCGGGAACGCAGATTCTGTTTGCTGAGACTGACACGTCGAACCCGTTTGTTCCTGAAGAACAGATGATGCCGTTCATTCCGTTCGTTCGCTGCCGAGACGCCAATCATGGCATCGAACTTGCCCAGGAGTTTGAACACAACTTCCGGCACACAAGCATCATTCATACTCGCAATGTCCGCACGATGACGACGATGGGCCGCATCATGGACACGACGCTGTTTGTCAAGAATGGCCCCTGCATGGCGGGTCTGGGGCTTGGCGGCGAAGGATACCTCTCCTACAGCATCGCAACGCCGACCGGTGAGGGCGTGACCAACCCCCTGACCTTCACGCGTCAGCGCCGCTGTGCCCTCGTCGAAGACCTTCGAATCATCTGAAACAACACGGAGCACAGACATTCCTGTCTGTGCACTGCTGTAAAGAACAACCGCAATGCAGATCGCCGAAGTCATTGGATACGCCACTTCGACAGTCAAGCATCCGACATTGTCGGGCCGGCGACTCTCCGTCGTGCAACCGCTCGACACGAAAGGGGGTTCCGACGGTACGCCGATCGTCGTGATTGACTCACTCGGAAGTGCCAAAGGGGATCAGGTGGTCATTACCAGCGACGGCAAAGCGGTACGTGAAATGGTCGGTTCGGACAACACTCCCATCCGCTGGGCGGTGATCGGGTTGTCCGACAAACCGCGCGGGAAATCCTGACCTAAAGTAATCGTGGAAATGTGCGCATGTCGGTGGATGGAGACCTTTTGGAGCGGATCGTCAGCGGCATTCTCGGAGAACTCCGAGGAACCGCCACGTCAGAAGCGCCGGAGATTGCGCCCGCACCGAAAACTCCGGATGCGACGGTGCTGACGGACAAAGTCATTACGGCGGAATTACTGGAAAAAGAACGGGGCCGCGGCGGCCGGATCGTGATCGGATCGAAGGCGATCATCACCCCTTCCGCCCGCGACTACGTGAAACAAAACCGGATCGAACTGAGCCGGGAAACAACTGGACGGGCGACGAAAGTCGAATCGCCGTCTGCGAAGTGGAAACTGATCGTGGTGAGCGGACCAAAGAACCTCAACACTCTACTCGACGAGACGGCCTGGAGCCGCGAGCTCGCGGGCTGCGACGTCGAAGCGGTCGATCGCGCGGTGAGCTCGATCTGCCGAGCCGATGCCGCCGGTGTCGTGGTTCTCACGTCGAAGCCCGAAACAGTTGCCTGCCGCGCGAATCGGAACAGCAAGGTGCGCGGCGCCGCCGTCGAAAATATCTCGAAGCTGCGAAAGGTCCGGACCGAGATGGGAGCGAATCTGCTCTGCATCAATCCGGCTGACCGTTCGCAGTTCGACCTTCGCAACATCCTTCGCGAAGCAGCGGCAGGCGGTTCACCGTCGGCTCCGAAAGGCTGGAGGGACTGACATGCGAATTGCGGAAGTCATCGGCCGGGTCACCCTCTCGAAATCGCATCCGAGCTTGTCGGGTGCGACGTGGGTAGTCGCGGTTCCCCTCTCTCGTGAAGCACTCAAAGAGGGAAAGAAAGGTCGCGACGAAGAATTCGTCATCTTCGATGAACTCGGAGCGGGAGCGGGTTCGCTCATCGCCGTCAGCGAGGGAGCGGAAGCGGCCGCGCCGTTTCATCCCGAACAGAAACCGATCGACGCGTACAACGCGGCCATCCTCGACACAGTAAACGTGGACTAAAGCAGATAAATCAAAACCGCGCCGTCCCCGAGGCGGACGCTCACACTGGCAATTCGACAGGAACGAAACGGACATGGTCAAATCGCTGAGCAAACAGAGCACCGTGAACAATCGATGGAACAGCGGCATCAACGACCGGAAGCTGAAAGAAGAGATCTGCGAGATCGGCCGCCGCGTCTATGCGAAAGGCTTCGCCGCCGCGAACGACGGCAATATCTCGATCCGCGTCGGTGAGAACGAGGTTCTCTGCTCGCCGACGATGATCTGCAAAGGCTTCATGACTCCCGACGATATCTGTGCTGTCGATCTCGACGGCAACCAGATTGCCGGAAAGAAGAAGCGGACGAGCGAAATTCTACTCCACCTGACGATCATGAAGAACCGCCCGGATGTGAAGGCGGTTGTGCACTGCCACCCGCCGCACGCCACCGCTTTCGCAGTCGCCGGCGAGCCAATTCCGCAGTGCGTCTTGCCGGAAGTGGAAGTCTTCATGGGCGAGATTCCGATCGCTCCGTACGAGACGCCGGGTGGCCAGAAGTTCGCCGACACGGTGCTCCCGTTCCTCAAGGGAACAAGCTGCATCATTCTCAAAAATCATGGGACGGTCAGCTTCGGCAAGAACCTGCAGGAAGCGTACTGGAAGACCGAGATTCTCGACTCGTACTGCAAAATCCTGCTCCTTGCCCGCCAGCTGGGGAAGGTCGACTACTTCACGCAGCAGCAGACGAATGAGCTCCTCGATCTCAAGAAGAAGCTCGGCTTCGACGACCCCCGCTTCTATGCCGAGAACTGCGACCTCTGCGGCAACAGCGCTTTCCGCGAGGGGTACCAGGAACAGCTTCCGAAATCGAAGGCTTTCGAACAGGCTCCCGATTATCCCGGTTACTTGCAGTCGAAAAACGCCGGCAGCAGCAACAGCCCGGACATCGAAGAGCTCGTGAAGATGATCACCAATCAGGTCGTTGCCGCGCTCGACAAGAAGTAATTTGAAATTCCAGGTGGGCGGCCGGTATCAGCCCGCCGCTTTCCTCGACCGACTACAAGGTTTTCGCATCATGAAAGTCAGCATTATCGGCGGCGGCGGTCTCGTCGGCTCGTGTGCAGGGTTCGCCCTGCAGGCGGGCCGCATTGTACGTGAGATCGCGCTCGTCGACGTTAATCAGGATCTCGCCGGCGGTCAGGCACTCGATCTCTTACACGGCAGCTCGCTCATTTCCGATCAGAAGATCACCGCCGGCGGCACCGAACACGTCTCGAACAGTGACATGGTCGTCATCACCGCGGGCCTGCGCCGCAAACCTGACGAGAGCCGGCTCGACCTGATCAATCGCAACGTCGAGCTCTTCCGTGGCATCCTCGCAGACGTCAAGAAGCACGGCCTCAAGAAGGACGCGATGGTCTTCGTCGTGTCGAACCCGGTCGATGTCCTCACGTATCTCGCGGTTCGCGAACTCTCGCTGCCGCCTCAGCAGGTCATCGGACTCGGCACCGTGCTCGACACGACCCGTCTCCGCGGCATGCTCGCACTCGCGCTCAACGTTCCCCCGACGCAGGTCTCCGCTCTCATACTCGGTGAGCATGGTGACAGCATGGTTCCCATCTGGTCCGCCGCACAAATCGGCGGACTCCCGCTCGAAAAATGGCCCGGCGTCACGCAGTCAGTCATTCAAGAAGTCGAGAAGCGGACGCGGGGTTCGGGTGCGGAAGTGATCAAGAAGAAAGGGGGCGCGGGCTTCGCCGTCGGTGTTTCAATCGCTGATGTGATTCATAGCGTCGCCCTCGACCAGCAGCGTATCCTGCCGATCTCGAGCCTGCAGAACGGCGTCTACGGACTTCGTGACGTCTGCATCTCGGTGCCGACCGTCGTCGGGCGTGCGGGAGTCGTCAAGCAGGTCGAAATCGAGCTCTGGCCAAAGGAGAAGACCGCCCTGCAGAACTCAGCTCGCGTGCTTCGCGAGACGATCGACAAGGTACTGCGCTAACCCGATGGAAAAATCCCTCGACCGCAAGCTTCGTTCGATTCACGCCGACCCCTCGGGATCGAAGGAGTTTATTTTAGCAGATGCCAAAGACGCCGACATGGCGTTCGGCATCGGTGCGCCGGGGCTCTCCCCCGAGCGGCACGATAGCGAACTGCGGTTCAAGACGCTCGCGGAGTACCGGCAGCAGATCCGCGAAGTTGCGAAGCAGGGAATTGTCGACATCGTTCTGATGTCGGCCAGCACCAGCGAGCTCCTGACGATCGACGAGCGTCTCTTTGAGAACTCGGCCGTCACACCGGCCGCCCGTGCGAACGACGCGACCGACGTGCACATCGCGCGCGGCGGGCGTATCTACACGGAAGCGGCCCGGCCGTTCCGGACCGCCGGCATCGACCACATGCAGTGCGGGCACATTGACTGCAAGCCAGAAGAACGTCGCCTCGGCGTCGATCTCGGGCTCTACTCCGTCACCTTCAACAATCAACTCGAGCTCGATCACCGGACACTCATCGAATACAACGCGTTCCGCCAGGAGGCGGAGCGAAAAGGTTTCCGGCACTTCCTCGAAATCTTCGATCCTAACCTGCCGGGAGCCGTCCCCGCCGAACAGCAGCCGGGCTTCATCAATGACCTCGTTGCCCGCACGTTGGCGGGTGTGACGAAGTCGGAGCGGCCGGTCTTCCTCAAGATGGTCTACCACGGACCGAAGGCTCTCGAAGAGCTTGTCGCCTACGATCCGCACCTGGTCGTCGGCATCCTCGGCGGCGCGGCAGGAACAACGCACGATGCGTTCCGTCTGATCTACGAAGCCCGGAAGTACGGTGCGCGGGCCGCGCTCTTTGGACGCAAGATCAACCAGGCGGAAAACCAGCTCGCCTTCATCGAGTTCCTCAGGCACATCGCCGACGGATTAATCGAGCCGGAGGAAGCAGTGCGAGCGTATCACGCGGTGCTCGCAAAGCTCGACCTCAAACCACATCGCCCGCTCGATAAGGATCTCGAATTCCAGACCGCGGTGATGAACTACAGCGGCAGCAGCACGACCATCAGCACTCCCGCTCCGACGCGAACGAATCACGGTGCGCCCACAGGTCGTTCAAAGCGCACGCCGCATTCGGTTTCCGCCTCATCCGCGGGAGGAGAAGCGAGCAGGTTAAGCGGCGCGCCGTTGGCGAACTGTGCAGCAGTGCCCGACTTCGCGAAGATGACTTCCGCGGAGCGCCTCGCCTACCACCGCGATCGCCTTAACCGACAGTTCGGCGGTTAGTGACGCGCGATCAGCAGGCCTTCGGCACGGTGAACGACGGCGAAGAATCGGACTTCGGAAACACCGCTGTCGGCGGATCGACGAGTCCGAACTTGAGTGTAAACGTCGTTCCCTTTCCAACGGCGCTTTCAACGCGGATGCGCCCTTTGTGAGCTTCGATGATCTCGCGGCAGAGCGACAAGCCGAGGCCGGTTCCCCCCTGACCCTTTTCGTCCGCCTGCTTCGTCGAATAGAACGGCTCAAAGATTTCGCGAAGCTTCTCCGCGGGAATCCCGGCGCCGGTATCGCGGACCGAGATCTCTGCCGTTTGCGTCTCGGCGTTTGGTGCAACGCGAATCATGATCCGACCGCCGGCGTCCATTGCCTGGCGGGCGTTGATAATCAAATTCAGCAGCACCTGCTGAATCTGGCTCGCATTGATCTCCGCGTGCGGACGTCCCTGGAAGTCGGTGTCGACCCGGATGCGGTGCATCTGCAGGTCTTTCTCGACAAGAACGAGTACGTCTTCAACGAGCGTGATCAGATCGGTCGCATCGCGCCGGTCGCTCTGGGCGCGCGAATAAGACAACATGCCGGTCGTGATGCGAGACGCTCGCTGGCCGGCACTCAGAATCTTGTCGAATGCCTTGTCGCGCGTGCCGGCATCCTTGTGGCGCATCCCCATCTTCGCGTAGTTGATCACAGTGGTGAGGATGTTGTTGAATTCATGCGTAATTGACGCGGCGAGTGCACCAACTGAGCTCATCTTCTGCGCCTGCATCAGCTGCGACTGCAGTTCCGCCACTCTCCGCTCGAGTTCCGCGACTTGACCTTCCAGTTGCCGTTCTCTCTCGACGTTCATCTTTGCTCTTTCTGCCCCTGACCATCCGTGGCGGTTACCGGCATCGTTATGACGACTATGCCGGTTTTGCTGCCCTTTCGTATCGGAGTGTTTGGCCCGGAGTCTTCACGACAGGGAGGAATCGAATGCCCCGTCAGAGAATATCTATTGTCTCAGGTAGGTCCTGTGCCGAACATTCCGCACACGAAAGATGGGGGAACTCAGAAGCTCTGGCGAGATTTGTCGACGCCGCGCAAAGCCGCCCGGAAAAACAGCTTCCGACTCGTGTGCAAAGATTCACTCTCGATGTAAAATCAGGGGCTCTGCGCGGCATATTCAGCGCGACAGGTCGAGAAACGCCCGGAGTGTGAACTTGCCGCTCGGCTCCCGGAGGGCCTCGACTTCCGAGGCACGGCAGCCGGACTTTTCGATGAGTAATCTGAGGGAGTTCCGGCTGAAGACGTGCAGATGGCCGACCAGGAACTCCTCCCGCTCGCGGCCGTACGGTGCGGCTGCTTCCCCGTCTGGGACCTCGACATAGATGAATCCGCCTGGTTTCAGCAACCGGTGGGCGGCGGCCAGCACTGCGGCCGGATCCGCAATATGCTCGAGGACTTTATTGAAGGTGACGGCGTCGAAATGACTAACGTTCGCAACCGTCCGAACATCCCCCAGTTGAGCCGAGACCTTTGCAACTCGTATGGCATGCTCGACGAGCCGCTCGTCGAGGTCGATCGCAGTGCAATCCCATCCCGCTTCACTCATCCGTGCGGCAAAAACGCACAGCCCGGAACCGACGTCGAGGAGTGTCGGTTTGCCTTGCGTTATGCCTTCGGACTGATGCCGCATCGCGTAATCGAGCACGCATTCGACACGTCCCGCGTTGTCGGACTTCTCCGGCGGAAGTGCCATGATCTTGTCGAAGCTTCGCTTGAGCCCGTCAGCGTCCTGGTAGGTGCTTGTGACATAGTCGCTCGAATAGAGCGCTCCCTGGTCGAGCGAAAAACCCTCAACGAAATGCCCGCACTTTTCACAGCGATGGATCTCGCGCCAGTAGGAATCCGTCCGCGCGAACTCGAACGGGACTTCAAGCGGCATCAGCCGGTCGTAGGTGAACTGCACGACGAAATCGTCACCGCTGCACATCGGGCAATTCCGCTCTCCCTGCAGTCGCTCTCCGGGCTGATGTCGATCTGTCATCGAGCGAAGTCCGCAAGGGAGTCGCGCAATCGCTGGACGTCCGAATCCGTGTCGAGCCAGGTTACGAGTTGCTGCTCTTCATGATCGCAATATGCCTCGAACTCAGCTTCCT
>JBFWWA010000094.1:0-11147 GCA_050246455.1 Planctomycetaceae bacterium | reverse complement strand
CATCCGGCGAGTGTGGCGCTCATCCTCGAACGGGCCGGCCTTGACGACGAGAACCTGCTCGCCGCTGCGCTCTTGCACGACGTCGTTGAAGACACGAGCTGCACGCTCGCAGACGTTGCCCGCAACTTTCCCCCCGCCGTGGTCGAGCTTGTTGACGCCCTCTCCGAGAAAAAGCTCGATGAAGCCGGCGGCAAACGGCCCTGGGAAGACCGGAAGCGGGACCATCTCGAAGTGCTCCGTACAGGCCCGTTCGGCGCGCGGGCCATCGCTCTCGCGGATAAACTCCACAACATCGAATCTTTGCTCTGGGATCTGGAGCAGGACGGGCCGGGAGTCTGGGAACGCTTCAATGCACTGCCGGACCGGCTCCTCACATACCATCGCGCGGTCGTGAGCGCCTGCAATCACGGCGAACCCGAACTTCGCCCCCTCGTCGATGCCTGCAACAGCGCCATCACCCGGCTCGAAGCGATGGCTCCGAAGAAATAGCTGATGCTTCGCACTCAGTGCGAAGGGGCGGGAGCCGTCGTCCGGTTCACCGGTTCGAACTGGTTGCCGAGCCGCGAGAGCGCATCCGCCGGATTCATGTTGAAGAGGGCGCGTCCGCCCGTTCCCCAGTGTCCCTGCTGGTAATGGAAGAGCGCGGCGGCGTCGCGAATCATGCTCACCGCTTCGACGTCTTCCATGTCTCCCCCTTCGATCGCTTCAAAGCGGATATTCACGCCCACGAACGCCGTGAGCAGACCCGATTGCAGATCGCGGCCGAACGTCACCGAGTTCTGCCAGTCGCACTCGAGCCAGCGGAGCCCGCGCGGCTTGCCGCGCTGGGAGGCCATGTCGAAGAAGCGCGCTTCCAGCCGTTCCCGCTCGATTTTGAAACTGCGAATCGCCCGCTCTTCGTCGCGTGCTTTCATCCGTGCGCGAAGCTTTGGAAACGCGATGGCGACCGCCGCAGCGCCCGCAATTCCACCAACGATCGCAGAAAGAACCAGCGGCGACATTGATTCCATGCAGCACCTCGTGCGCTCTCCGGGTCGTTCCAAAGAGCGGCTCGATCAATCTTAGGGGTGCGGACGTATCTCTGACAAGCTTGCTACGTGCGAACCACCCGTTTATCGTGGCGCAATCGTTCCCTGTCACTGTTTTTTCCGCTGGAGAAGCGTCCGATGCCGCTCCTGGGTGCGCACATGTCGATTGCCGGCGGCTACTACAAGGCCGCTGACGCCGCTGCCGAGCTCGGCATGGACACGGTGCAGATTTTCACCAAGAACAATAACCAGTGGCAGGGAAAGCCCCTCACGGAATCTGAAATTGCCGCATTCCGCGAATCGATCGACAGGCACAATCTCAAATCCCCCTGCGCCCACGACAGTTACCTCATCAACCTCGCCAGCCCAAACGATGAGTTGTGGAAGAAATCGCTGGATGCGTTCGTCATCGAGCTCGAACGGGCCGAAGCGCTCGGCCTGGCCGGCGTCGTCATGCATCCCGGAAGCTTCGTCGATTCGAGCGAACAGGAAGGTCTCGACAAGATCGTCGTCGCGCTCAGGCAGTCGCTCGACCGCACCTCCCATGCGAAGGTTCAAATCTGGCTTGAAACGACCGCAGGTCAGGGAAGCAATCTCGGACATCGCTTCGAACACATCCAGTACCTCCTCGACAACGTCGGCAAAGGGACGCGGATCGGCGTCTGCGTCGACAGCTGCCACATCTTTGCGGCCGGTTACCCGGTCGGCACGCCGGAAGAATACGCGGCAACGTTCGCGGAGTTCGACCGCACCATCGGGGTCGATCAGATTCGCGCGTTCCACCTCAACGACAGCAAGCGCGAGCTCGGCAGCCGCGTCGATCGACACGAGCACATCGGCCGGGGCTGTCTCGGCCTGGAACCGTTCCGCCACATCCTCAACGACGAGCGATTCGCCGACCTCCCCATGTATCTCGAAACTCCGAAGGGGGAGGAGAACGGAAAGAATCTCGACGCCGTCAATCTGCGGCAATTGAGGCGTCTTGCCGCGGATGACGGCTCAGAGGATTCGCCTCGGAGCGTGAAGAAATCGCCCCCGCAGCCTCGCAAAAAGGCATCGCGCAAGTCCGTCACGGGCAAGTAGTTGACGATGCACCCATTCTGCCAGCCGTCAAACTTTACCTAGTCGGACTTACGGGAATAACCGGCGCGCTCTGAACGAAACAGACGTCATAGCACGCAGATCCGGCACTACAGGCGAAATCGCATAAGGCAGAAACTTCCGATTCGTCGATCAGACTAGCACAAGCCGATCAACCGGACCGAACGGGAGATCTTCATCTCTCCGTTCGAGATTCGAGCCATTGCCGCACGGACGCGGGACCTCAATGGCGACAGTTTTCGGAAGTATCGACGGCATTGCCGCGACACGAAAGGGCAGGACGCCCTAGGGGAAGTGAGCCGTGAGCCTTCGCAATCAACCGCTTCGAAGCGGACTCGCCGCCGGGTTCGCAGTGACATTGTTCGGAAGTCTTCTGGCGCTCGGTTGCGTACAAGGTCCGAAGGGGGCCTTCAACCGCGTCTGGGGTCCGGAAAGCTACGCTGCCAAAACGACCAAGGCCATCAAGAGCTTCGGCAAGCAGGAAACGGCCGTCGACGAAAAAGAGCAGCTCGCCTCCGCGAAGAACTCCAAAAAGAAAACCGACAAGGACGCGCTCGCCAAATCGTCGAGCTCCTCCTCGACGAAGACCGGCGCCTCGAAGCGCTCGTCCTCTTCCAAGGAAGCCGAGATCGCAAAGTCCGAGAAGGGATCGATCCTCGCACCGTTCTCGAAGAAGCGAAATCCGAAGTCGCCGGAAATCGAAGACCCGTTTCTCAAGGATCTGAAGAAGACCGAGATCGCTGCAAACACCCGCAAGGCCCCGGCGAAGAACACGCCGAACATGCAAAAGCCCGGCGTCGCGTTTGCCAAGGGATTCGATACGCAGATGGCGCAGATCAAGTCGGACGTTGCCCGCGAAAAGACCCTGGCCGCTGCACTTAAGAAAAAGACGGAAGCGGAAGCCGCCGCAATGGCCGCGGCGCGCCGCGAAGTGAACGAGCTCCTCACTCAGGCTCGTGCCGCCGACAAGCGGGGCGATCTTGCCCAGGCGCAGAAGCTCGCACATTCGGCCGACGAGCTCGTCGCCTCCAAGCAGATCATTCTTGCCTCGGGTGAAGAACGACCGGAAGATTTCCTCCAGCACATCCGCGAGAGGCAGGTTGTGCAGGAGAACGCGAAGAAAGCGGCCGCCGCACTGGCGAGCGCCGTATCGAGCGGTTCGGATGACGACCTGCTCGAACTTCGCCGCCCGGAAGAAGTCCGCCGCGACCTCGCTGCCGCCGCAACCCGGAAGCCGGCCGCACAACCGGCTCGCCCGGCTCTCAAACCGACTGCCGAGCGTCCCGCCGTCGCCGAAGAGGTGGAACTGGTCGCCGCCGCTCCCGCTCCGCAGGTTCAGATCAAGGTGCAGCGGGTCGCCGTCGCCCCGCCGCTTCCGCTCCCCCGGCGCCTGGCGGCCGTGACCCCGCAGCGCGGTGGAAAGCCGGTTGTCCGCGAAACGGAGATGACCGAAGAAATGATCTTCGATTCGCATGTCGTCGACTGGCGCTTCCCGCTCGAAAACCGCACAAGCCCGGCCGCCTCCGATTACAAGGAAGTCCAGGTCTCCTACCAGGAAGTGGCCCGTCAACGGACCTCAAAGGGTGCGCGTGTCACGGCCAACTCTGCTCGCTGGCGTTCTGCGAATGAAGGTCATGTGCGCTCGAATCGGGGCTCCGTCGTGACGGCTGACGCTGCCAACGACGCACCGCGATTCAGCCGCGACGACCTCCACGAAACAGGTAGCTCCCGCGTGCAGATGAGCTCGCACACCGATCGCGGCAGCCGGTTCGCTGACATCTCCGCGAAGACTCTGAGTGAGTCGGCTCCGGAACTTCTGGAGAGCACCGGCAACGAACAGTCGCTCGAAACGGCAAACGCCCCGGCCGCTCAGGCCAAGCCTGCCGAATCGTCGCACGGCTGGTCGTTCGCTTTCGGCTTCTTCTTCGCGGGCCTCTTCGCAGTCGGAGTTGCACTCCGCAACCGCGTGCGAATCGAGAAGGTTCGTTCGTAAGAAGTTCCGAAACGAGTTCTCGAACAAGATCGAATCTCGAAGGAGAGTGGAAGTGTCAGGAAACTGACCGCCACTCTCCTTCGTTTTGGATTCGACGATTCGAAACGGCCGCTCATCGTTCCGCAGGGCTTTGCCCGGAACGCACGAGTTCAGGTGGCACGCCCCGCCACCCCGGTCTTTGCGCAAAGCGGCACGTCGGGCGGCCGGGGAAAAACGAAGTGTGCCCCGGAATCTCCGTGGAAACCGGTTCGAATTCCCGGACACCCCCTGAGCCTGCGAAGGGCGAGGTGCGGGAATGCGAAGACCACGCCCTTCGCAGGCTCAGGGCGTGCCACAGAGTCATTGCGCACAGCCACCCCCCGACCGGTCGTAGGGGCTATGCAGAATTTAGCGCAAGACCGAAGCCCGGAAGACGTGCAAAAACGGAATGCCGGGCCAACCTGAAGATTTTCCTCGCACCTCGAACCAGTGGTTCCCGGATGTGACCTATAGTTTCCAGACGACGCCACCGGCGGCACTTCGATTCAAGTTCCGTCCGGCGTCAATTTCACACCAGACGAGGCAGGAGCGACGCGAATGTCGGACGATCCCTGGAGCCGGCCCACACTTCAAGAGCTGCATGCGATTCTCGAAGGAATCGAAAAGGCGAATGATGAAGAGACGCGGCTGACCGACCGGCTCGAGCTGTCGGTTCCCGCGGAGATCATTACGAGCCGCGGCAACACCGTGGCGGCAATGACGCGCGAGATCAGCACGTCGGGCGTCGGTCTGCTCCATCGCGGGTCGCTCTCGCCGGGCGAAGTGACCGTGCGGATGGCCAGCGACAGCCGCAGCTATGAATACCGCGTCGAGATCAAGTGGTGCCATCCGACTGAGAACGGGATGTTCCTCAGCGGCGGCGTGTTCCTCAGGAATCATGCCGCAAAGGACTGAGCGGCCGCTGCTCGACTACGAATCCTGATTCGGTTCGCCGGCGGAGTCCCCGCCGGCTTTTTTTTCCGGCGGAACCAGCCTGTCGAGAATTCCGTTCACAAACTGCGACGACTGCGCCGTCCCGAACTTCCGCGCCAGTTCAATTGCCTCGTCAATGACGATGCGGTGCGGAGTGGACGTGTGCAGAAGTTCGAAGGCCCCCAGGCGGATTGCGTTCCGATCGGTCGCCGCCATGCGCGACAGCGACCAGTTTTCGGCGACCGCTTCAATCTGCGCGTCGAGCTGCGGCCGCCACTCGCGCACGCCGACGAAGAGCGACCAGGTGAAGGCGCTCAACTCCTCGTCTTCAATCTGTTCGCGGATCATCGCGCGCACCGCGTACGCATCGACGTCGGGGTTGACGTCGATCTGGTAGAGCATCTGCAGTGCGACTTCGCGGGCTTTACTACGACGGGCCATTAAAGTTTCTTCAGCAGGTTCACCATCTCGATTGCCGAGAGGGCCGCTTCACTCCCCTTGTTGCCGGTTTTCCCGCCGGCGCGGTCCATCGCCAGCTCCAGCGTCTGACACGTCAGCACGCCGAAGGCGATCGGAATGCCGGTCGCGGCTCCTGTCTCCATGATTCCCCGCGCGACCTGGTGGTTGATGTACTCGTGGTGCGTCGTCTCGCCCTGAATGACTGCCCCCAGGCAGCAGACCGCGGCATAACGGCCGCTTTGTGCGAGACGATACGCGGCCAGCGGAATCTCGAAGGCCCCCGGCACCCACACCACCGTCAGGCGTTCTTCGGAAACGCCGTGATGCCGGAACGTTTCGAGGGCGCCCTCCAGAAGCCGGCGGGTCACCATTTCATTATACCGGGAGACGACAATCGCATAGGGCTCATCGCCGGCTGCGAGCCCTCCCTCAAGATGCGTCACCATGCATCAACCCAGATTCATGCTCATCAGGAACTCGGCGTTCGTCTTCGTCCGCCGCATGCGGTTGACGAGGAGTTCCATCGCCTCGACGGGGTTCATGTCATTCAGGACGCGCCGCAGGATCCAGACGAAGCGGAGCTCGTCTTCGTCCATCAGCAGCTCTTCACGGCGCGTGCCCGACTTGTTCACGTCGATTGCGGGCCAGACCCGCTTTTCGACCATGCGCCGGTCGAGGTGCAATTCCGTGTTGCCGGTTCCCTTGAACTCTTCGAAGATGACCTCGTCCATCCGGCTGCCGGTATCGACCAGCGCCGTCGCCACGATCGTGAGGCTTCCCCCTTCTTCGACGTTTCGAGCGGCGCCGAAGAACCGCTTCGGATGCTGGAGGGCGTTCGCATCGACACCGCCGGAGAGGATCTTGCCGGAGTGCGGCACTTCGGTGTTCCACGCCCGCGCAAGGCGGGTGATCGAATCGAGGAAGATGACGACGTCCTGGCCGTACTCGACCATGCGCTTCGCCTTCTCGATGACCATTTCCGAAACCTGGATGTGCCGGCTGGGGGGTTCGTCGAAGGTGCTGCTGATGACTTCGGCATTCGTGCCGTTCACCTGCCGCTCCATGTCGGTCACTTCTTCCGGCCGCTCGTCGATGAGGAGCACGATGACATACGCATCGGGATGGTTGCGGAGCGTCGCCTTCGCGAGCTGCTGCAGCAGGATCGTTTTACCGGCGCGCGGCGGGGAGACGATGAGTCCGCGTTGCCCCATGCCGATCGGTGCCACAATATCGACGATGCGGGTGCTCAGCTCCTGCGCGTTCTCCGCGAGCTTGAGCCGCTTCTGCGGATGGAGCGGGGTCAGGTCGTCGAAGAAGACCTTGTCGGAGAGGATGTTCGGATCTTCGCCGTTGATCGCCTCGACGCGCAAGAGCGCGAAGTAGCGTTCGTTCTCTTTCGGCGGGCGAATCTGCCCGGCGACGGTTGCACCGGTGCGGAGACCGAAGCGGCGAATCTGGCTGGGGCTGACGTAGATATCGTCCGGGCAGGGGAGGTAGTGGTAGTCGGGACTGCGGAGAAACCCGAAACCGTCGGGAAGGATTTCGAGCGTTCCTTCTCCGAACATCAGTCCGTTCATCTTCGTCCTCTCTTTGAGGATCTTGAAGATGAGGTCCTGCTTCTTGAGTCCGGTGTATTCGGTGACCTGCTCGTTCCGCGCGAGCAGCAGCAGCTCTTTCATGGTGCAGCGCTGCAGCTCGGCGATGTGGATATCGCCCCGCTTGATTTCTTCGTATCGATCGTTGCCGGGGAAATCGCCGTTGTCGTCGGCGCCGTCAGCACCGGCGACGGCCGATTCCGGAGATTCGTAGTTCTCGGTGGTTGAGTCTTGGGAAGGGCGGGACCGAGTGAGCTTTGCCATGAGAGGCACCTTTTGATGTGCGAATCGCTTGCGATGTGTGAGCGACAAGCCGTGGGACGGCCAGGTTCGCTCGAAAGGACGTCAATGAGGCGACTGGTTTCGAATCGTTGGGATCAGTTCCGACAAAACCCGCTGTTGACCGGAGAATTCCGAGTTGCGGCGGCGAACTTCGTCGTCAGAGGAGTCCTGTCGGCAGAAATACAAAGGCACGTGGGGGCGGGACGTTTCAACTGGCCGGCGACTTGCAATCCTATCTGAGTTGAAGAATAAAATCCTGCAATCGAGCTCCCGCCTCCGTGATCGAGCCCGAATTGTCGATGGTAAAGTCGGCTCTCCGCTTTTTCTCCGCGAGACCAAGCTGGCTGGCTTCTCGCTTTCTCAATTCTTCAGCATTCCAGCCGCGGTTCTTGACGACGCGTTCGAGCCGGAGGGCATCAGGCACGTCGATATAGACTACGGCATCACATAAGTCGTTCCAACCCGCTTCGAAAAGAACAGCCGCATCGAGCAGCACCGCCACATACTGCGGTTGTGAACAGGCTTTCTCGATTTCCTGAACAATTCCCTCTCGTATGTAAGGATGAACAATCTTTTCGAGTGCGAGTTTGTCGAGTCGGTTCTGCTCTTCCGGTCCGAAAACTCTCCGACCGAGTGCCGCCCGATTGACTGAACCGGTCTCGTCGAAAACTGAATCTCCGAAGTGCTTGCGAATTCCGAAGCGAACGAGGGTGTTATTCAACGCCTGATGCCCGAGATCATCGCCATTGATCACCGCGAAGCGGCCCGAATCGGTCAATTGCCGGCAAACGGCACTCTTGCCCGAACCGATGCCGCCGACAATTCCGACGACGGGTAGGCGATGACTATCTGACACGCATCAGGATGAGATACGAACGTGGGGGATGGCTCCACACTCCATTGCGAACGCAGGTCTGCTCGTGCGAATCCGTCGCACGTCACCGGAGAGAGGCGATAAGGTATGGTTCCGCACGATCCATCCTGCTAAAAACTTTTCTGGCTGTCAACAAGAAAGGGGGAAATTTCGCCTTTTCGCCGATGCTTTCCCCCACCAGCGGGACATGCTTAAGTCTCGATGAATCCGCATTTTCAGTCTCGCGGGAAAGCGCGAATCGCCGCGAGCAACTCGTTCGAGAGTCCACCCGCCGCCGCAGACTCGACAGCTGAGTCGACGTGCGCCGGATCGCCGAAACCGATGATGGCTGACGACAGCGCCCGGTGACTCAGTACGAATCGCACCGCCAGCTCCTCAAGCCGCGCGTTCCCCAGATGTTTTGAGAGCGCCAGCGAACGCGCACGGTCTCGTTCATAGAGCGCCAGCGGAAAGAACGGCGTCTTGAGCGTGTGCGCGCTCGGCTCCTGATCCAGCAGCGCCCCGCCGGCGAACACGCGGATCGCGAAGACTCCCATTCCCATCTCCGCACAGTCGGAAATCACGTTGCCGTAATTCGTCTCGGCGAATCCTTCCGGCATCACCTCGCCGGCACTCGGGTTGAGGATGTGATACGGGATCTGCATCGTCGCGAACTTGCCGGAACGCACCACGAGCCTCAACGATTCCGGATTGCCGATTCCGGTCAGCCCGAGTTGCTCGACGAGCCCGTCGCTCCGCAATCGCTCGAATGCTTCCAGCACCCCGCCTGGACCGAGGATGTCTTCCGGCGTGATCGACGTCGGCTCGTCCCCGCGATTTGGCGTGATCGAATTATGCAGCTGCAGCAGCGTGACGCGCGCGACACCCAGCCTGAGCAGACTCTCCGCGAACGATTTCCGGACCTGCTTGCCGATGTCGCCGAGATGCTCCGGCATCAGTCGGACCTTCGTCGCGATGTGCACATCCGCCGGCCGGCCGATGGCGGCGAAAGCGGCCCCGAGACTCTGTTCCGATTGTCCGCCGCCGTAGGTCGCGGCCGTGTCGAACCAGTTGATCCCCGACTCAATCGCGCGGCGAACGACCGCGACCTGCCGGTCCTGCGTCGAGCCGGTCATCAATCCCGAAACCGGCCCCGCACCAAACGAAACCGCCGAAACCGAAATGCCGGTCGAGCCGAGGGGACGAAACTCCATGCATGCACCCGGGGCGTGGAATCTGAAGGAGACCTGAACTTCACGGAGCCCGCTCGGCCCGTCACGACTCATTTCCGTTATACTGTTTTGAGGGGTGAGACTGGAATCATTCCCCGCATTCGAGACCGAATCTCCCGCCGGAGTGCGCCGCTTTGTCGAGTCAGGTCGACCACCTCCGCCAGCCGCTTCGCCACACGCTGCTGTTGCGCGCCGTTGCAGCAATCATTGCCGGCAGCGTGTGGAGTGTCCCCCTCTTCGGCGGCGACAGGATCTCCTTCAACAACGACGTCATGGCGGTGCTTTCGAAGGCGGGGTGCAATCGGGGCGTCTGTCACGGGAATCTCAACGGCAAAGGGGGCTTCAAGCTTTCGCTCCGTGGTGAGGATCCGGAATTCGATTTCGAAGCGCTGACGCGCGATCAGGGGGGCCGCCGCACCAACTCGCTCGATCCCGATCGCAGTCTTCTCCTGCTCAAGCCGACGATGCAGGTCCCGCACGAAGGGGGCCGCCGCTTCCAGCCCGAGATGCCGGAGTACCAGATTCTCCGCAACTGGATTCAGGCGGGGATGCCCGCCGACGCATTGAAAACGCCGAAGCTCCAACGGATCGACGTCTCGCCGCGCGAACGAGTGTTGTTCGATCCCGAATCCGAAGTGAAAGTCACCGTCACCGCCGAATTCAGCGACGGCTCGAAGCGCGACGTCACGCGGCTCGCCGTCTACGAGCCGGACAACACGCTCGTCACTGTTTCCGACGACGGAACAGTCCGCAAGCTCGGCTCGGGGGAAACGACGATCATCGCGCGCTACCTCGACAAGCAGAAGCCGGTGCGCGTTGCGTTCGTTCCCGCTCGTCCCGATTTCGTCTGGAGCGGACCCGAACCGACGAACGAGATCGACAAGCTCGTTTTCGCGAAGCTCGAGTCGCTGCGAATCCACCCGTCGCCGGTTGCCACCGATGCCGTCTTCATGCGGCGCGCGTACCTCGATCTGCTCGGTCTCATCCCGACAGCCGACGAAGCGAAGCGGTTCATTGACGACAAAACTCCCGACAAGCGCGCCCGGCTCGTGGACTCCCTGCTCGAACGTCCCGAGTACGCCGATGCGTGGGCGCAGAAGTGGTCCGATCTCCTGCGCGTCGAGGAAAAAACGCTCGACCGCAAAGGGGTGCGCAACTTTCATGCGTGGATCCGCCAGTCGATCGCGGGGAACAAGCCTCTCGACCAGTTCGCGCGCGAGCTTCTTTCCGCCCGCGGCAGCACGTACACGAATCCACCCGCGAACTACTACCGCGCACTCCGCGATCCGGTCAGCCGCGCGGAAGCGACGGCGCAGGTTTTTCTCGGCGTCCGCCTGCAGTGCGCGAAATGCCACAGTCACCCGTTCGATCAATGGACGCAGGACGACTACTACAACTGGGCCGCCGTCTTCGCGCGCGTCGATTACAAGATCCTCGCCAACCGCCGCCGAGATACGAACGACAAGCACGAGTTCGACGGCGAGCAGGTCGTGACGGCGGCGCTCAAGGGAGACATCAAAGATCCCCGCACCCGCGAGTCCGCCAAACCAAAGCTGCTCGGCGATGCGAATCGCGCTTTTCCGAAGCACGAGGACCGGCTTGACCGCATGGCCGAATGGGTCTCCTCACCCACGAACACCCGCTGCGCGCAAA
>JBFWWA010000093.1:0-11189 GCA_050246455.1 Planctomycetaceae bacterium | reverse complement strand
CGTGCCGTGGACGAATTCGCTGTTCGAAAATGCGCCGGCCATGGCGATGGGCGTCCGCAGCCGGTTTGATCAGAAAGGATGGCAGGACAAGCCCCTCTGGTGCATCGGCGGCGACGGAGCGATGTTCGATATCGGCTTCCAGTCGCTGTCGCGAATGCTCGCCTCCGGAATGCACATCAAGGTCTTCGTGCTCGACACGCAGGTCTATTCGAACACCGGCGGGCAGGCGTCCACTTCCAGCTATACCGGCCAGAACACGAAGATGAGCGTGCACGGCAAAGTTATTGCCGGGAAGCAGGAACGGCGCAAAGAGATCGCGCAGATCGCGATGATGCATCCGTTCACATACGTCGCTCAGACGACGTGCGCCCACACGAATCATTTCTATCGGTCGGTCATCGATGCGATGGAATTCCCCGGCCCCGCGCTCGTCTGCTGTTACACCACCTGCCAGCCGGAGCATGGCGTTGCCGACAACATGGCCACCGACCAGGCGCGCCTTGCCGTCGACACCCGGGCGTTTCCACTCCTGGTCTACGATCCCCGCAAAGGGGAGAGCATTCGGGAGCGGCTCTCGCTGCAGGGGAATCCCGCGATCGGCGAGGAGTGGTGGACGAACCCGAAGACCGGCGCCGTCGTCGATTTCATCGACTTCGCGCGGAGCGAAGGTCGTTTCGCGAAGCATTTCGACAAGGACGGCAACGCCAGCGAAACTCTGCTGCGCGCCCGGCAGGACCGCCTCGAAAACTGGCGGCAGCTGCAGGAACTGGCCGGTGTCGGCAAGTTCGCAAGAGCCGCAGCGCCCGCCGCGAAAGGACCAACAGAAAAACCGACACCTGCCAAATCCGCCGCCGTCAAATCGGTTTCGGAGCCGGCGCGCGAACCGAATGGCAAGGGCGGTGTCCAACGGCCAGGCGCGTCCGCTGTGGTGCGCGCGGGAAGTCGGATCAAGTACCTGGACGGGACCGGCTGGATTTTCGGAGTGGTCGATTCAGTCGAGCCGGCTGTGCTCAAGCTCGATGACAATTCGGTGATCCGCACGACGCGCGACGTGCTCCTCGCCGGAATCTCCGAAGGGTTGATCGTCGCGGAATGAAACGAACAAAGCGGACAAATGCCCATGGATCGATTCGCAGCACGGACAAGGAGACCAGGATGAGCGAGTTTCACGGTGACTTGCTGATCGGCGGTGCACGGCTGAAGTCTCTGCACGGCGAGCTGGAGGAGGAGCATCCCTTTTCACCGCTGCAGAAGTCACGGGAATGGCTGCTCGAAGGGCAGCTGCATCTTAAACCGGATGAGTGGGAAACCATCGGTCCCAACCGGCAGTATCGTCTGGAGCTCGACGACGGCCGCGCGGCGCAGGTCATGATCACGCGCATCGTGTCGCAGAGTAACGACGAGATTGTCGTCAATTTCGAACCTTGCGACTGGCACACGCAATCGACGGTACGGCCGCCGGCGAAATGAGGTTTGGGTCTTGAGGGTGGCTGCGCCGAAATGATCACCATCGAACGTCTGGTCGAAACGACGGGAATCGCGCTCGATGAGATCGCCGTTCGGTCGGGGCTGCACATCGACCGTGTGGAGTCGATTGCGGAAGGGCGGTGGACCCCTAGTCCGGATGAGCGTGCTCGGGTCGCCGCCGCTTTCGGCGTCGATCTCGACGAAATCAGCTGGGGGCATTCGATGAATCCCCGCAACGTCCGGTATCGCCGCTTCGGGTTGAAGGAAGATTTCTGAACCCTGCTGCACCGGCTCCGCCTTTCTGCAGGACCGGCACGCCCCGTCCCACGGTTCGGCAAGTCGCGGATGTCGAGTTCCGGCAATTCCGTTGTCCCGGCTGCGCAGCCATTTCCGGCCGCTTCTCCCGGTCGATTTCCCCTTTTTCGTGGACAATCACCGTTCGATTATGCATAATTACATGCACCACGCTGAGTCTCTCCCCGGCCGCGCTCCTGCCTTAGCGGACTGCCCCGGCAGTCTCCTCGAATCGACCGACTTTCGCTGAAATTTCGCGTTTGACCGCCGCGTTGAATTCTCGCTGATTCCGAAGTCTGCTCTTCGCGTTCCAAGGAGCAACTCCAGTGTCCGAGACGCTGAAACTCGCCGTTTCAGAGAGCCGTCCTGCTGCAAGGTGGGATCATGGTCTGCGCCGGCGGATGGTGGCGGAGCTCCTGCTGGCGGAGATTTTTCAGGGGACGCTCCGGGCCGGTCAGCATCTGGTGATCAAGGACCTCTCGCAACGTTACGAGGTCAGCTCGACCCCCATCCGCGAGGCGCTGGTGCAGCTCGAGGCGACGGGGATCGTCGACTTCGCGCCGAATTGCGGCGCGGTGGTGCGCCGGCTGACGTCGTCCGACGTGCGTGAGCTGTCGCAGGTCCGCCGCGCGCTCGAATGCGAAGCCGTCCGGAGTGCGGTCGGTCGAATCGATCTGATGCAGCTCGGCGAAATGGCGGAAGCCTTGCGGCGGATGTTGTCAGTCAAGCGTCGCAACGTCGGTGTGATCGAGAAAGCGCGGCAGCTCGACAGCCGCCTGCATGATCTCATTGTCGATTCCTGCGGCAATCGCTTTCTGGCGAAGGAAGTGGAACGGCTGAAGATCCTGTTCCGGGCGTTCCGTGATGCCGCGTGGGACGAAAGAATCTCGTACAACGATTATCGCCGGTTCGATGAAGAAGCGGCCGAGCATCTCGAAATTGTCGAGGCGCTGATCGAGGGAGATGCGCGGCGGGCGTCGCGGGCCATGTCCCGTCACATCCGCAGCGGAGTGAAGTACTGGAGCCGAGGGCTGCCGCGCTAGTCGGTGATCAGATTTTGAACGCAGACACCGTATTTCGATGGAAGACATCGTCCGGACCGAAGATTGAGGGATGAATCGATGACTCCTCTTGCGAAGAACCAGGGAAAGTGCAGTCGAAAGGTTGCGGCACTGCTTGCGCCGGCGCTCCTCGCGCTCGCGGCCACAGCATCTGCTGCAGAGCCGAAACTGCAGTACAACCGGGACATCCGGCCGATTCTGGCCGCCAACTGTTTTGCCTGCCACGGTCCCGATAGCGCCGCGCGCAAGGCGGATCTCCGTCTCGATCAGCGGAGCGCGGCAATCGACATGGCGGCAATTACCGCCGGCAAGCCGGACGAGAGCGGGCTCGTCGCGCGCATCTTTTCGCACGATCCCAAAGAGGTGATGCCCCCGGTCGAAACAAAAAAGAAGCTCACCGATGCGGAGAAGGAGAAGCTCAAGCAGTGGATCGCCGAAGGGGCCGAATATGAGAACCACTGGTCGTTCATTCCGCCGCAGCGTCCCGTTCCGCCCACGGTAAATGATCAGGCGCGCGTGAAGAATGCAATCGATCAATTCATTCTCGCGAAGCTCGAAAAGCGCGGTTTGACGGCCGCCGAGCCCGCCGATGCCCGGACGCTCTTCCGCCGGCTCCATCTCGATATTACCGGTCTGCCGCCGGTGCCGACCGAGATCGATGCTTTCGTCAAGGATTACAGCGCCCGCGGAGACAGTGCGCTGTCCGAATGGATCGACAAGCTGATGCAGTCTCCCGCATGGGGCGAACATCGCGCTCGTTACTGGCTCGACGCGGCACGCTACGCCGATACGCACGGACTCCACTTCGACAACTACCGCGAAATGTGGCCGTATCGCGACTGGACGATTCGCGCGTTCAACGCCAACCAGCCGTTCGACAAGTTCACCGTCGAGCAGATCGCCGGCGACCTGCTGCCGAATCCGACCCAGGAGCAGCTCATTGCCACCGGCTTCCAGCGCTGCAACATCACAACGAACGAGGGGGGGACGATCGACGAGGAAAACCTCGCGAACTACGCCGCGGACCGCGTGCAGACGCTCGGCTGGGTGTATCTCGGTCTGACAACGAACTGCTGCCAGTGTCACGACCACAAGTTCGATCCGCTCACGCAGAAAGACTACTACTCCCTCGCGGCATTCTTTCGCAATACCACCCAGCAGGCGAAGGACGGCAATGTCGCGGACGGTCGCGGCCCGTCCATCGTCGTTCCGAACGACGCGGATCAGCCGCGATGGAAGGCGCTTCCGGCCGAGATTCAGGCGGCAGCCGCCAAGCGGAACGAGCGAAAGGAAGCGGCAAAGGAATCGTACCGGCAGTGGCTTGCGAAAACTTCGCCGCAATCGCTCGATGCCGATATTCCGGCCGACGGCCTCGTCCTGCATGTTCCGCTCAACGAGGGAGCGGGGAAAGAAGTGAAGAATCTTGCCAGTGGTCCGGCGGCCTTTGCCGGCATCGGCGACATCACCTGGACGACCGATGGAAAGTTCGGCCCCGCGCCGGTGATGAAAGCAGGGGGAACAATCGACCTCGGCGCGAGCGGCGACTTCCAGAAGGATCAACCCTTTAGCTGCGGCGCGTGGATCAAAGCCGGCTCCGGTGGGCAGCCTGGAAGCATCATCGCCCGCATGGAGGAGAAGGACAAACATCGCGGCTGGGATCTATGGATCAACGGCAATGGTCTTGCCGTGCATTTGATCCAGTCGTGGCCCGACAACACGATCAAAGTCGCCACGCCGCGCGACATCATCAAGCCGGGGCAGTGGCAGCATGTCTTCTTCACCTACGACGGCAAGGCAAGCCCCGGCGGCGTCAAAATCTTTGTCGACGGCGTGGAGCAGAAGCTCAATATCGAAGCGAACACGCTGAAGTCCGATGCCGACATCCGCACCAAAGCCAGTCTGCGAATCGGGCAGCGCCAGAACTCAAGCCTCTTCGATGGCGGCGCGGTGCAGGACGTGCGCATCTACGGCCGGTCGCTCGAAGCGGGAGAGGTGAAGTCGATTGCCGCCATCGCCGCGATTCGCGCAGTCCTTGCCACCGAAGAAGCGAAGCGAACGCCGGAACAGCAGACGTCACTTTACGACTATTACTTGAACACGCATGACCCGGAGTACCCCGCGCTGACAAAAGCAGTCTCTGTTCTGGAGACCGAGCGAGAAACGATCAAGGCGCGCAGTCCGGTAACGCACATCCAGCAGGAGCGGATGGATTCGCCGGCCATGGCGAACATTCTCAAACGGGGGGAATACGACAAAGTGGGAGAACAGGTCAGCGCCGCTCCCCCCGCTGCACTCCATCCAATGCCGAAGGGTGCGCCGTCGAATCGCCTCGGCCTCGCGCAGTGGCTGGTCGACCCGGCGAACCCGCTCACCGCACGCGTCACCGTGAACCGTTACTGGCAGGAAATTTTCGGACGGGGCCTCGTTCCCACCCCCGAAGATTTCGGTGTCGCCGGTGCCCAGCCGAGCCATCCGGAATTGCTCGACTGGCTCGCCGTCGAGTTCCGGGAAAGCGGATGGGATGTCAAGAAACTGTTCAAGCTGATGCTGATGAGCTCGACGTATCGTCAGGCCGCAATTGCGACTCCGGAAAAACTCGAGAAGGACAGCGACAACTCGCTGCTTTCTCGCGGGCCGCGCTTCCGGATGGACGCAGAGATGGTGCGCGATGGTTCGCTCGCGGCGAGCGGACTCCTCTCGACCAAAATGTACGGACCGGGCCTCAGGCCTTATCAGCCCGATGGAATCTGGGACATTGTCGGTCTTCCCGGCGGCGATACCCGCGATTACAAGCAGGGGAAAGGCGAAGATCTCTACCGCCGCACCATCTACAACTTCTGGAAACGGATGGCGCCGCCGCCGAACCTCGAAGCCTTCAACGCGCCGAGCCGCGAATTCTGCACCGTGCGCCGCGAGCGGACCAACACGCCGCTGCAGGCGCTTGTCACTTTGAACGATCCGCAATACGTCGAGTCGGCCCGTCACCTCGCAGAGGAAACGTTGAAAGCCAACGGCGGCGATGTTCTCAAGGGGGGCAACTTCATCGCGGAACGGCTGCTCGGCCGCTCACTCAACGAGAAGGAAATTGCAATCGTCCAGGAACAGCTCAAGGAGCTGCTCGCGTATTACAAGTCGAACCCGAATGACGCTCAAGCGCTCGTGAAGGTGGGAGAGTCGGTCGCCGACGGTAAGCTCGACGTCGGAGAGCTCGCCGCATGGACGATGCTCTCGAATCAGATGATGAATCTTGACGAGGTTCTGAACAAGTAGCCGACCATTCGTGCGGCTGCATTCATGCAGCAGCCGCACGAACCATGAAACGACTCATTTGTCGAAAACAGGTTTTGCCATGAATCCCTTCGAACAACTTCAGATCGAACAGACGCGCCGGCAGTTCATCACAAGTGGATCGCACCTGCTCGGAGGTGCGGCCCTGATGTCGCTGATGGGACGCGCGGCGTCCGGATCGACTCCCTCGGTCGACTCTGCGATGGCACTTGGTCCGCACTTTGCCCCGAAGGCAAAGCGGGTGATCTATTTGCACATGGTCGGCGGGCCTGCACAGATGGATCTCTTCGACTACAAGCCGAAGATGCAGGACTACTACGACAAGGACCTCCCCGATACGGTCCGCATGGGGCAGCGCCTCACGACAATGACGAGCGGGCAGGCCCGCTTCCCGATCGCCCCGTCCAAGTTCAAGTTCAGCCGCGCCGGCTCGTGCGGCATGTGGATGAACACCGAACTGCTGCCGATGCTCTCGAAGAAGGCGGACGAAATCTGCTGGATGCGCAGTCTGCACACGGAAGCGATCAACCACGAACCCGCCATCGCCGCCATGCAGACCGGCAACCAGGTTCCCGGCCGTCCCTGCCTCGGGTCTTGGGCATCGTACGGCCTCGGCACCATGAACAAGAATCTCCCCGCCTTCGTGGTGCTCGTCGCAATTCCGAGCAACCGCGAGCAGGAACAGGCGATCTCGTCGCGACTCTGGGGGAGCGGATATCTCCCCGGCCAGCACGCGGGGGTCTCGTTCCGCAGCAAGGGAGATCCCATTCTCTACATCAACAACCCGCCGGGAGTTCCGGCGGAGATCCGCAAGAAGACCATTGACGGGCTGAATCAATTGAACGCTGTGAACTACAGCGTGCTGAACGATCCGGAAACGCAGACCCGCATTCAGCAATACGAAATGGCGTTCCGCATGCAGGCCAGCGTGCCGGAACTGACGGACTTCAACAGCGAGCCGAAGCACATCTTCGATCTGTACGGCGAAGATGCGAAGAAGCCCGGCAGCTTCGCGAACACCGCCCTCATGGCGCGCCGTCTTGCGGAACGGGGTGTCCGGTTCATCCAGGTCTATCACAACAACTGGGACCATCACGGCAACCTGGCGGGCCGCTTGCCGGACCAGTGCAAAGACGTCGATCGTCCCTGCTATGCGCTTCTTGAAGATCTCAAGCAGCGCGGCATGCTCGACGATACGCTCGTCATCTGGGGTGGCGAATTCGGCCGCACGATTTATTCGCAGGGTGGCCTCTCGCGCGACAACTACGGCCGCGACCATCACCCACGCTGCTTCAGCATGTGGATGGCCGGCGGCGGCGCGAAGGGTGGAGCGATCTACGGCGAGACGGACGAATTCTCGTACAACATCGTCAAGGACCCGCTCCACATCCGCGACTTCCACGCGACCGTGCTCAACCTCCTGGGTTTCGACCACGAGCGGTTCGCCTACCGCTACCAGGGACTCGACCAGAGACTCACCGGCGTCCTGCCGGCGCAGGTCGTACCGGAATTGATTGCGTAAGACGTTGCATGTTGTGTCGTGGTCTCCTGACCGCGACACACTCGCCGACCGTAGGTCTCCCGCGCGGTTCAAGATCTCGCGTTGATCGGTAGAGACCTTCGGTCGGTTCGTGTGGCACGGTCGGGAGACCGGCCACAACTCCTTGACCCTCTCCCCCGGCCGGGCGGCCGGGGCAAAGCGCAGCGTGCCCCGGTCGAGAAACAGGGATGCAGATCGCGCTGCAACGACGTCAGTTCAGTGTGACTTCGGACCTCAATGTCGCCGAATCGTTATGAAGAATCCGGGGCACGCTGCGCTTTGCCCCGGGCACCCCTCTCACGCACTTCACGAGGTTGCAAGGATGAATTACGCGACGAGTTCGGGGATCGCGCGCCCTTCGACCGGAATGGGAATCGGGCGGCCGGTGAAGTCGGCGAAGGCGATGCGGGACGAATCGATGCCGAGGTGCTGGTAAATCGTCGCCAGGAAATCGCCGGGGCCGATGCGCCGTTCGATCACCTGTTCGCCGCGCCGATCGGTTCCGCCGATCACCTGCCCGGTGCGGAGCCCGCCGCCGGCGAAGAGCATGGAAGTCGCGGCGGGCCAGTGGTCGCGCCCCGGCTGCATCACGCCGCTCGCGCTATCTTTCGCATAGGAGATCTTCGGCGTGCGGCCGAATTCACCGGTGACGAGGACCATCACCCGCTTGTCGAGGCCGCGCTCGTAAACATCTTCGATGAGCGTCGAAACCGCCTGATCGAAATACCCCGCGCGCGATTTCATGGCATCGAAGCAATGATGGTTGACCGCGTGGTCGTCCCAGTTATGTACGCGCCCGCAGATCGGGCCGAGCAGTGTGACGGTGACGAGATCGACTCCTGCTTCGACGAGCCTGCGCGCGAGCAAGCACTGCTGCCCCCACGTGTTGCGGCCGTAACGGTCGCGGAGTTTCGCATCTTCCTGCTGCAGGTTGAACGCGCGCTCGGCTTCCGGGCGCGTCAGCATCTCCCACGCCATCCGTTCGAACGTCTCCATCGACGTCATTCCCTCGGCCAGATCAAGGTTGGTCTTGATGCCGTCGAGCTGGCGACGCAGCGAGATTCGGGACTCGAGCCGCGCCGATTTCGCGCGGTCAGTTACGCCCACATTCGCCACGCTGAACCCCGCGTGGTTCGGGTCATCGTTGACGGCGAACGCTTCGTACGACGGGCCGAGATAAGCCGAGCCGAGGTAGGGAATGGGCGGTACGCCGACGTAATTCGGGAGCACCCGGTCCTTAGTTCCACGAACGCGATTCGAGACGCAGAGAAAATCGGGATGTGCGGGTTTGGGGTCGAACTGACGGATCTCGTGCCCGGTAAACATCTGCTGCTGGCCGATGCCGTGGCAGAACCCGCTGTGGACCATCGAGCGAAGAATTGTGTACTTGTGCGCGATCTCCGCGTGCCGCGGCAAAAGTTCGCAGATGTTGAGTCCGGGAACCGTCGTCGGAATGGTGTTAAACGGTCCGCGGTATTCCACCGGAGCGAGCGGCTTGGGGTCGTACGTTTCCAGATGGCTCGCTCCGCCATGCAGGAAGACCAGGATGAGCGCGGTCCGCTCGTTGTTGTTGAGAGCGGCCGCTTCCGCCTTCAGCTTGAGAACTCCGGGAAGCGACAGCCCGCTCGCGCCGGCAATTAGTCCCTGCAGAATCCCGCGTCGGGAAATCGAATCCGCAGGACTTCTCGAGTCCACTCGTTGACGCGGAATCGCCATGTTTCGTTTCTCCAGCAGGGTGGAGGCGGGCCCGGTGGCGGTATTTCGGCGCGGTATACAGGCAGGCAGTGGATCCAGCGTACCCAAATTGAGTTCGCGACGGTAGATTCACCCTCGAACGGAGTCGCAGAATCCCGGAAAGGAAATAGACCTCATGCCGACTGATTCTCAACAAGCCCCGCCCCCTTCGACACGCCTGATGCAATGCATTACCGGGCACTGGGTGGCCTCCGCGGTTCATGTGGTTGCAAAACTCGGCGTTGCCGATCACCTGAAGGACGGGGCGAAATCGAGCGACGAACTCGCGGCGCAGCTCGACTGCCATGCGTCGTCACTCTTTCGCGTGCTGCGGGCAATGACCTGTCTCGGCATTCTCCAAGAGAACAGGCCGAAGCATTTTTCACTGACGGAAGCGGGCGAACTGCTCCGCTCCGATCATCCGGAATCGATGCGGTCGATGGCGCTCTTCCAGGGGGCGCGGCCTCACTGGCACGGATGGGGGGAACTCCACCACAGCGTGAAGACCGGCCAACCCGCCTTTGAGCACGTCCACGGCATGGGCTTCTTCGACTACTGCCTCGCGACGCCGGAGTTCGGAGAGCACTTCAACGGTGCAATGACCGGGATGTCGGCAATGGCGGCCGGTGCGGTGCTCGCAGCCTACGACTTTTCGGGAATCCGGAAACTGGTCGACGTCGGTGGCGGGCATGGCTACCTGATCTCGCGCATCCTCGAAAAGTATCCAGAACTGCAGGGAGGGCTGGTCGATCTGCCGGACGTCGCCGAGGGTGCAAAATCGACGCTGGGCGCTCTGGGGCTTACCAGCCGTTGTGAGGTCGTCGGCGGCAGCTTCTTTGATTCGCTTCCGCCGGCGGATGCATACATCGCAAAAAACATCATCCACGACTGGGACGACGAACATTCCCGAACGATTCTCAGGAACATGCGCGCCGCCATGGAAGGGAATGGCCGCGTGATCCTGCTCGAGATCGTTATTTCGCCCGAAGTGCAGGGTGATGTAGCGATGCTCATTGACCTGGAGATGCTCCATGCAACTCGCGGCGGAAGGGAGCGGACGGAGCGCGAATTCGCCGATCTCTTCGAGGCCGCGGGGCTGAAGCTGAACCGGATTCTGAGCACCGAGACCCTGTACCGGGTGATCGAAGCGGTTCCGGTCGGCTGAACGGTAAACTCGGAAATGACCGTGGTCATCGGAGCCGGACGTGATCCGATAATCCCCGCACTGATCTTCTCGGCTCAGTAGTTTCCCTGAAAAAAGTGCCCAAAAGCGCTTTGACAGCGGTCCAATGTCCCCCTAAACTGACAGATAGCCTGCTAATCGTTAGCATGGTAATTATTGGTCAGAGGGTTGAGACATGCTCCAGTACGACTTCCAGAGCAGCATCGGCTACTGGATCTGTCTCTCTGCCCGGCATTTTGAACGGGCGATGAACCAGGAACTGACCCCCGAAGGAATTACTTACCGGCAATGCCAGGTTCTCGGCTGGCTTGCTCTCGAAGGAAGTCTTTCTCAGGTCGAACTGGCCGAGAGGATGAACATCGAACCGCCGACTCTTGTCCGAATCCTCGATCGGATGGAGCGGGACGGATTGCTGCACCGGGAGAGTTGTCCCGAGGACCGGCGCCGCAAGATGATCCGGCCGCTCGAAAAGTCCAAACCGATGTGGAACCGAATTGTCGAGTGCGCAATGCGGGTTCGGGAACGAGCAACACGCGGAATGACGGAAGAGGAAATTGCGACTCTTAAAGAGTTGCTGACAAAAGTTCAGAACAATCTGCCGATCGAAGCGCTCCAGCCCGCG
>JBFWWA010000092.1:0-11204 GCA_050246455.1 Planctomycetaceae bacterium | reverse complement strand
GAGACGTCAAGAATGCGATGCCCGGCCGGCACTACGAAGCGAAGCTGCGACAGCTCGCCGCGAAGAACTTCATACGTCAGCTGCGCATCGGCATGAACAATCCGCTCGTCGATCAGAATCGAAAGATTGTTGTTGACCGCGGTGAGGAGTTCCATTTCCGGCTTCGATCCGGCGCGCGAATGCCACGTCGCGGCGATTTTCTCCGTCGAGCCGAGGTTGGACTTGATCCGCGTCTGCCCCGCTTGTTCCTCAACCGGGAGTCCGACCAGCTTCGGGGTCAGCTCGACGGTCTGGTCCGCCTCGGGGATCGTCATCTCGAAGGTCGTGATTCCAACGGGCGGACATTCGAGCTCGAGGCTGCGTCCTTCCGGTGAACTCCGGACGCGCGCCAGCAGTTCGAGTTTTACTTCGTGCTTCCCGGGTGTTGGAAACGAGAGTGCGTACGTTCCCCTGCCGGTGCCGCGGAGCAGAATCTTCTCATCAGCGACGGTGACCTTGCCGATCGCGGCGTCGCCGAATTTGAGCGGAACTTCCGACCAGGTCTTTCCGAGAGCCCGAACGATCAGCGTCGCTTCGATCCGGGCGAGGTCCTTCTCGACGCGCGCGGTGTAATGCGATTCGGCTATCACGGCGGAAACCGGTGGCTTGCCCGAGCCGGTCGCGGCGATCTTTTCCCAGAGCTTGACGTAATCGTCGAACGGGAGAAAAACCGTCGACCCCTGCGGTTTGAACAGGTTTTTCAAGTTCTGGAACGGGACGTAGATCAGCCGATCCCAGGCATCGGTTGCCGGAGCCGGTTTTTCCCCGCCCGGTGGTGTGGGAGCGGGAGTGGACGGCGGCTGTGCGGGAGTCTGCTGGGAATAAAGGGGCGCACTCACGATCCCCATGCATGTTGCTGCGAGCAGAACGGCTGCAGGCAACAGGCGACGCCAGTCACCGAAGCGCATCGGTTCGGTCCTTGAAACTGGAAGGCTGGTCAAGAATCGCCGGAGCGGCAGATTCTCTGGTGTCGGTTAGCCTGTCTAAATAGACAAAATGAGCTGAGATTACCAGCCCGAGATTGGGGGCTCATTGAGGAGTTGGACGATTTGGGCAGAGAAAGAGTTCCACGGAATTTCCCGGGAACAGGGGCGCGCTGGGACATCGACCACACCCGCATAGATGAGGAGTGGATTCGCGTCGTGCGAAAATCCGAATGCGGCAGAGATTATTGCCGCTTGATGCGCACGGTCAGATTGCCAACACGAATCGAAGAAGGAGTTGAATCTTCTGCCACTTCTGTCGCTCTGCTTTGATCGCGGGATGTTCGTCCGGATTCCAGCGGTATCGGTTCTGGTTTTGGGCCCAGTCGTAGAGCGATTCGCGATCGTAAGGACCGTTCCCGGACAGACAGTAGATGACAAACGGATAAGGGTTCGATGCGAGATGGGCTTTGAAATCCGGTCGAGTGATGGGTGTTCCCGAGATGTAGACTTCCCCTAAGCCTTTATGCGATTTCAGATGCTTCAGGCCGGCGAGCGTAATCTTCGTGTCGTTCATTTCCAGAATCGAAAGACTCTCGATCTTTGCGATTTGCTTCAGTGCGTCATCCGTGATCGATGTGCCGTCGAGATTCAGATAGCAGAGTTCTTGCAGACGTGTCAGCGATTGAACACCGCGGTCAGTAATCGATCGGCGGCCACTCAGATCGAGAGCGGAGAGCTTTGGAAGGTTGCTGATTTGTTTAAGAGCTTCATCATCGATTTCAATTCCCTCCAGATGGAGGGAAACCAGCGAATTGAGCTTTGAAAGTTGACCGAGAGAGCGCGCCGCAATTCGGGTGCGGCTAAGGTCGAGCGTCTCGAGATTTCGGAATTGCGCAACGGAAGCAAGGCAAGCATCAGCAACGTTACAGTCCGCCAGATTCAGTGTAGCGAGCTCTTCGAGCCCCGTGAGGTGCGCGAGGTCGTTGTCCTGGATTTTGGTATTGCTCAGATCGAGTTCACGCAGCGCCCGCAATGCTCCGACCGCTTGGAGAATTCCATCGTCGATCTGGGTCAGCTTGAGATTTAGCTCGCGCTTTCCTTCTAGGCGAGAAAGCTCTTGCCAACCGGCAGCGGAAACCTTGGTTGTCAGGATCTTCAGATCAGTCGAAGGAGTTTCGTCGATTTCAAATTCTCTCGCGAGCGATTCATCGACGAGTCGTCGGATATCTTTGTCAGTCGAAACGCGACCGATCTCGGATTCACGGAATCGAAACATCTCCGCATCCGAGATGATGTGAACATCGCCGTCGATCCCACCTTCTACGAATTCGGGCGCGGTCGCATTCAGCGGTACTTTTCGGACGCCTGCATCGTCCGCGCAACTGACGCTCGCAATCCCAGGAATTAACAGGATCAACGATGCGAACTTCATTCCGATTGCGAGTTTGGTGCTGGCTACCATGGGGATCCTTTTCGCGCCGTTCGCCAAGCGACGACGACGCTGGACACGTCGTCAACGATGCGTTCGGGCCGTCTTCCTCAAGCCGCGCTCGCGGTGTGCGGGATCTGTTGCCCTGCTTCGGCGGCGAGAACTTCCTGCACGAGGGCGGCGTAGTCGTGCGCGCCGGGGCATTGCGGCGCGTAATCGAAGATCGACTGGCCGAAGCTCGGCGCTTCCGCGAGCTTGATGTTGCGGCGGATGCGGCTTCGGAAAATCTGCGCATTCGCCCACGGAGTGGTGCGGTCGCTACGTTCGAGGAACGCCGTCAGGTCGTCGGTGATATCGGCGGCGAGCCTCGTTCCGGTTTCATACAGGCAGAGAATGATGCCGGTGACGCGCAGATTCCGGTTCAGACGGCGCGTGACGAGCGCCGTTGTTTCCAGCAGTTTCGAGAGACCCTGCAGCGCGAAGAAGTGGGGCTGCAGCGGAATGAAGACTTCACTCACGGCGGTGAGTGCGTTGATCGTGAGGATGCCGAGCGACGGCGGGCAGTCGATCACGACGTAGTCATAAGCATTGGTACGGGTTGCTTCTTCCAGAGACTGGCGCAGCAGGAGCTCGCGGCCAGTGACGTCGGCCAGTTCCATTTCAGCCGCCGCGAGATCGAGATTCGACGGCACGAGCCAGAGGTTGTCGGTGACGAGCCGTCGCGCTTCCGCAAGTTTCTTTTCGCCGCCGAAAACCTGGTAGATCGTCGGAGTTTCGCCGAAGGCTTCGATGCCGAAGTGGAGCGAGGCATGCCCCTGCGGATCGAGATCGATAATGCAGACGCGACGTCCGGCGCAGGCGAGTCCCGCTGCCAGATTCACGCTCGTGGTCGTTTTGCCCACGCCCCCTTTTTGGTTCATGACGGCGATGGTGCGCATGCGAAGTCCTTTTCCGACACTGTTTCGTCTGGACAAAACCCTCTGCACGCCGGCGCTGGTGTGGGATCTCTGGCGATTGGTGACCCGTCAACCGGGTTTTGTCGAAGCTTCGTTACGGTTGCTTCCCGAGGGAGGGGCGGAAGTATATCGACGCCCCAAAAACCGGGATAGGCGAGTTCGGGGGGAGGAAGCGGGCTGCCGACTACGGGCTACCGGATGGTTTCGCCGCAAATCAATCGGCTCAATTCCTCTTGTGGCAGTGGAACCGATGGCACCCCTCTTTTTTCCGGTAGCCGGTAGCCTTTTATTCCAGTGCGTTGAACACCAGGCCCGAGAGGAGCTTCGGGTAGAAGAAGGTGCTCTTGGCAGGCATCTTTTCGAACTTCGAGGCAATTTCCTCGACGTGGCTGATCTGGGCCGGCGGGACAAGGCAGGCGAGCTGGCAGCTCTTATCCCTTTGTGCCTCGATCGTTTCCTCGAGCAGGTGGACGTACTTGAACTGCAGCTTCGCGTCGGGGTACTTCTTCTGCACGAGGTGATCGAGAATCATCTTGTGCAGAATGCTCACGCCGAGCGCGTGCCAGGCGTCGGTCTGATCGGCAGCCAATGTCTTCATGATCGACCAGTCTTTGACGCGACCGAACAGCCACTTGCCGTCTTTCGCGGTGCCGAAGCCGAAGACGTTCTGCTCACCATCGGTTTCGATCAACTCCCAGGCGCGTTCCGCTCCCGCTTTACCCGAGCCGGTTTCTTCGAGCTCGACGTGCCCGGCGAGCGCCGCTTTCACATCTTCGGCAGTGAGCTCGGGTAAACCGGAGACGAGCCGATGTGTCGGAAGAATGGCGAGTCCGGGATCGCTCATGCCGACGAACATCATCAGCACGAAGTTCGAGGGATCGCTCTCTCCCTTCCAGCGCCCTTCCGCCTTGAGTCCGTTCCGATAGTTCATCGATGTTTCGTACCGGTGATGTCCGTCCGCGATGAAGATCGATTTCTCGTTCATCAATGCGCGCACGGCGTTGAGGGTCGGTCCGTCGGTCACCGGCCAGAAGCGGTGCAGCACGCCGAGATGATCGGTTGCTTCGAGCGGAGTCTTGCCGGCGATTGCTTTTTCCAGAGGCGCCTGCACGGCGTTGTCCGAATCGGGATAAAGCCCGAAGACCGGCGAGAGATTCATTTTGCACGCCTGCGTCAGCAGCAGACGGTCCGCCTTCGGTCCCGACATCGTCTGCTCGTGCGGGAAGATCTTTCCCTTGCCGAATTCTTCCGTGCGCACCCGCCCGAGGAAGCCCTTGCGGACGAAGTGCTGCCCTTCCCAGTCGAACTCCTGGTGATAAACGTAGAACGCGTCGTCTCCTTCGCGCGTCAGAATTCCTTCCGACTGCCAGTGACGGAGAAAGTCCGCGGCACGTTTGTAACGGGCGTCGGAAGAACCGTCACCGGGTTCTTCGCGATTGAGAATCAGACGGACGACGTTGCAGGGGTGCTGCTGGTACAGCTCCTTCTGTTGCTCGGGGCCAATCACGTCATAGGGAGGGGCTGTGACGTCGGACAAGCTTCCGACTTGCGCCAGGTCGTATCTCCAGCCACGAAACGGTTGCACTTCAGCCATCGTTAGGTCCAGAGTTCGTAGGGGTTTGCGAGTCGAGATTCGGTTGTTTTTTCAGGCGTGATGAACGCTTGGCGTCACCACCGCCAAACATTAGCGGATGCACCCGATTTTTTCGAGCGGGGTCCGGAAGGGGCGGGCGCGAAATTCATCGATTTTTTGCGCTCCAATGAAGTTTCCCCGGGAAAGAGCCATTGGTTCGCGAGTCGAACCTCCCATAGTGGCGCAGTTTCTGTCATAGGAGCGCACATAGTGGCGCAGCTTTCGGCGTCGGTTCCGGGAGAGGTTGGGCGAGAGGAATGGAAGGATCCGCTTCCCGGCCGTGAAGATCGATACGGGAACATCGCCGCACGATTGGGTGTGCCGATCGTTTGCTTGGTGACGCGGGTCGCCGGGAATTGCGAGAGGACGGCCGGCAGGTCTCCGGGCATTCGCAGGACGCATCTCGCTGTTGAAGAAGATTGCTTGGAGTGCTGTGACACCGTTGCGCTCTCCGTATAACGTGCCATGCCCACGCTGCGTGGGCATGCTCTTCCGCCGAATTGCGAAGCGCTCGCCGTCGATCGATCCATAAGCGTTCGGCCGTTTCCTGTCGAACTGCAAGACGTGCCGACGTGGAAGCGTGGGCATGGCACGCCTTCCGTCTGTTGCAGATTCTTGTTCTGTCATGGGAGAACCTCGGCTGTTCGTGATCGCTCGATTCGGTCCCATCATGCACGAGATCCCAAAATCGACAAGCAGTTTGGGAATGAAGCGCGATACGATTTTCCAAGATTTCTGAAGAATCGGTGACGAAAAGCTGCAGCGCGAATGAAGAGAAGTTGAGGCGCGCCGCGCGCACGGAATTTGTTGGAATCGATTCCGTCACCCCGAATAGAATGGGACTCAGTTCGTACGGCGCTGCGCGTTTTCGAATTCGACCAGTCAAAAGCCTGTCTGCGGGAGAGTGCGGATGTCTCAGGTACCGGAATCTCAGGTGATCGAGCGCGATGTCTATCGCTCGACCGGCAATGTCAGTCTGCTTCTCTTTCCGCCGCTCGCCTGCGTGACCGTTCTTGTTGCCATCATCATGGCATTCGTATTGGCCGAAGTGTTCTTCGGCGGCTACTACCTCATCATCGGCGCGCCGTTTATCGGATTCCTGCCGGTGCTCGGATGTCTCTACGGCGCGATCACTGTCGGCAAATGCCGCAATCGGTTTCTCGCATTCGTGCTCGCAGTCACGGCGGCTGCGGCGTTCTACCCTGGCTATTACCACGCCTGCCTGATCCGGACGTTCGGCTTGCCGGTCGCGGCGAGCCCGCATCTCTTTCTGAGCTACCTCGACTTCCGGATGGAGAACGATGTTCAGGAAGATGCGGCTGCGGCCGGTCGCGAAAACGATCCGGCAAAGCCGCCGAAACAAGGGAGCAAGGTTCTCAACTGGATGATGTTCACCATCGAGTTCCTTCTGGTCTGGGGATTCGCCATCGGTCTCGCGCTGAGCCGATCGTCGAAAGCCTTCTGCGAGGAATGCCAGGCCTGGAAGAATCACCATCAACTCCGGTTGCCGCTCGGCTCGGGCAAGAGGATTCTCGAGGAGTTCGAACGAGGGTCGCTCGCGATCGTGCAGACGATTCCCGCGGCTCCGGGTGCGAGTAATGACAGCGCGTGCGAGCTCACGGTCGAATGTTGTCCGAATAGCGCGCGCTGCCCGACGTATTTCTCGCTGAAGGATCTCTCGGAGTCGGCGGGACCCCTGCAGACGTTCAAGGGGCTGATGCAGAATCGGACCGGGCCCGGTACCGCCTGGCTCGTAAAGCAGCAATCGATGCTGCCGACCGAAATTCAGGATATCTCCGCCGTCATCACGGCTCTCCGATCATTACCTGAGGTCAAAGATCTGCCGGCGCCGGATCGGAAGGAATCGATCGTTCCGGTTGCGAAACTTCCGTTCGAACGCGTGACCCGTGCGCTGGCGACGATCAAACGCGTTCCCCCTCCGACCGGTGGCAACGTGCTGACGACCGGACATCTTATCGTCGAAACTCTCATCGGATTCTCGCCGTTGTTGCTGGCCATCGGGGGCGGAATCGTCGCCGCGTATGCGTCCTCCTGGAAAGATCAACTCGGCGAAGCGGGATCGATCGCGCTGATGGTGGCGGGTGGAGTGCTGATTCCGGCCTCACTGATCTATCTCGTTTTGTATGCCGACCTCATGCCGAGCCTGTATTTGATGAGTCTGCTCCGCCGTGAACTCGATCGGCGCGTCGATGCGATTGTCGACTATCGCGACGAGGATGTCATCGCGATTCAGGTCATCCCGCGGCAGAACTGGTCGCGCATGAAGCTCGAGGACGCCGCGGACGTCGGTTACTTGCGCGTCGACACACAGCGGAGGGAACTCCTTTTTGAAGGGGATCAGGAGCGCTACCGGATTCCGGCGGACTCGATCAAGTCGATCGAGATTGAAGGGTACGCCGCGCCGGGTGATCAGACCGGAACCGCGGCGCAGTTTGTCGTCGTCCTTCGAGCAGAGACCGAAACGGGACCGTGGGAAGCACCGATCGCGCACCGTCATGTCTTTGCGAAGCCACGCACCAGCCAGAAAAAGCGGGAACTCGTCATCGAGCTGCAGGACCGCATCCGCGAGATTCTGACGTAGGAGTTGTCGGAGCACAGACATTCTTGTCTGTGCCGAGCGCGCGATCGACGTTGGAATGCGTTGTGTTCGGAGCGATCGTCAGCGAGGTGCGCGCTCGATGCACAGACAGGAATGTCTGTGCTCCGGGAACGTGTCGAGAAACTACACTCCGGCGGCGCGGGCTTCGGTCAGGAAGCGTTTGACCTTCGCGATGTCTTTCGTGCCGGGGGACGATTCGACTCCGCCGGCGACGTCGACCCCCCAGGGTTCCGTTGCGCGGATTGCTTCGCAAATGTTTTCGGGAACGAGGCCTCCCGCGAGGATGAGCGGCGGCCACTCGCTTCTCTGATATTCCTTGCGGAGCTGGTCCCACGGCACGAGCTGGCCGGTGCCGCCGAATTGGCCTGCGACGTGCGCGTCAACGATGACGGCTCGTAGCGGTGCACCGAGTGTCGCACAGTCGCGCAGGTATTCGGCGAGTGAAGCGAGTCCGTCGGCTCCCATCCGATGGGCGCGGATCAACGATACTTCCGGAATCCGCCGCGAAAGTTCGGCTAGGAACTCGGGTGATTCATCGCCGTGCATCTGCGCCGCTTTGATACCGGTCTGTTTGACGATCGATAGGACTTCGTCCATCGAGTGATTCACGAACAAACCGATCGGCTCGACGTTGGCGGGAAGTGTGCGGACGATCTCCGCGGCGGTCTCGACATCAATGGAGCGCACTGACGGGGCATAGAAATTCAGCCCGATCGCATCGGGGCGCAATTTCGCGACAGCTGAAGCTGTTGCGACGTCTCGGATTCCGCAGATCTTCGCCCACATTTCGCCGACCCTGGTTCTGGCAGCACGTTTTCGCCGCGTTGAAATCGTCGTTTGCCCGACGTTTTCCACTACGAACTCGCGTTTACCCGTTGGAAAGCACTCTACACTGGTTCGCCGGTTGCGCCGGCTGTTATCATACATATCAAAGGTATGGAATGTGACCAGCCGGGCTTCGGATGCGAAGTTCGGCCGGTTTCCGTCGAGTCCATTGTAGGCGATCTCTACGAGAAAGTGCGCGAACATGACCGAACGAGCCACGCCCCGCGTCAATTCCTCCACTCCTGCCGACTCGCGTTCGGATCGGCGTGAGTTTCTGAAGTCCGGAGCCGCGATTGTCGGGGGATCTCTGGCGATGAATCTCGGTCTGCAATCGGGGCTGCACGCGGCGGGAAGCGATGTGATCAAGGTCGGTCTCGTCGGCTGCGGCGGCCGGGGGACGGGAGCGGCTTCGCAGGCGCTCAATGCGGATCCCAACACCGTTCTTGTGGCGATGGGGGATGCGTTTCCGGATCGTCTCGAGACGAGCTTCAACAGTTTGAAGAAGCAGCCGGTCGGCAACCGCATTCAGGTCGATGCCGACAAGAAGTTCACCGGCTTCGACTGCTACAAGGGAGTCATTGAAGCGTGCGACGTGGTGCTCCTGGCCTCGCCGCCGCACTTCCGTCCTGCGCAGCTCAAGGCGGCCATTGAAGCGGGGAAGCATGTCTTCGCCGAGAAGCCGGTGGCGGTTGATGCGCCCGGCGTTCGCTCGGTCATCGAAACCTGCAAGAAGGCGAAAGAGAAGAATCTTTCGGTCGTCTCCGGTCTCTGCTGGCGATACGACCACGGCATGCGGGCGACATTCGAGCAGATTCATCAGGGGACCGCGGGCGAAATTGTGGCCATGCAGTGCAGCTACAACACCGGCACGCTCTGGAACCATCCGCGCAAGCCGGAGTGGTCCGACATGGAATGGCTGGTCCGCAACTGGCTGTACTTCACGTGGCTCTCGGGCGATTTCAACACCGAGCAGCACGTGCACAGTCTCGACAAGATGGCGTGGGCAATGAAAGACGAGCCTCCCGTCCGCTGCAGTGGAACGGGTGGCCGCCAGACACGCACTGCTCCCGAATACGGCAACGTCTACGATCACATGGCGGTTGTGTACGAGTACGCCAGCGGCGTGAAGGCGTTCGCCCGCTGCCGTCAGCAGGATGGCTGCTCGAACGACGTGACCGATCATGTTTTCGGTACGAAGGGACGGGTCGATATCTTCAAGCATCGGATCGAATCGCTTTCGGGGGATCTGATCTGGAAGTTCGACGGCGAGAAGGGAAACATGTACCAGACGGAGCACAACGAGCTCTTCGCCTCGATCCGCTCCGGCAACCCGATCAACAACGGCGAGTACATGGCGAAGAGCACGCTGCTCGGCGTCATGGGACGCATGTCGGTTTACACCGGCAAGACGATCACCTGGGAGCAGGCGTACAACTCGACCGAAGATCTCACGCCGCCGAAGTACGAATGGGGTCCGATCTCCGTTCCGCCGATCGCCACGCCGGGCGTGACTCCGTTCGCGTGAAGAGTGGTCAAGCTGTCAGCCATCAGCTCTCAGCGGTCAGCCGGAGAGTGATTGAACGGCATTGCATCGACAACGGTTTCTGGCTGACTGCTGATCGCTGAAAGCTGAAACCTTCCTTTGAACGCTGATCGCTCAACACGCCGCATCGCGCTGGTCATTCCCTCTCTGGAATTCGGGGGTGCGGAGCGCGTTATTGTGCGGCTGGCGAATTATTGGGCCGAGGCGGGCCACGACGTCGCGATCATCACGCTCGCTTCCGCCGCGCACGATACATATGAGCTTTCGCCGCGCGTGAAGCGGATTGCGCTCGACCTGATGCAGGTTTCGGGAAATTCCCTGTCGGCCGTTTCTAACAACTGGCGGCGCATTCGCGAACTGAAGCGGGCGCTCCGTAACTTGGCACCGGATTCCATTGTCAGCTTCACGGATCGGATGAACGTTGTGACATTGCTCGCAGCGCGCGGGCTCGGGGCGCGGGTCATTGTCTCAGAACGAGTCGATCCTTCCCGGCATGAGATGGGAAACGTCTGGTCCCGGTTGCGCCGCTGGACCTACCCGCACGCAGCCGGCATCGTGGTGCAGACCGAATCGGTTCGCGGGCAGATTGCGAAGTTCGCGGGACGCGCGCCGATTCACATGATTCCGAATGCCGTCGATGCGCCGTCACAGGAAGCGGTCGAGCGCGCGGCTATTGTGAAGAGCGCTGCGAAGCCGCATGTTGTCGCGATGGGACGGCTGGTGCCGCAAAAGGGGTTCGATCTGCTCATCGCCGCGTTTGCGAGAATCGCGTCCGAGCACCCCGCCTGGTCTCTGCGCATTCTCGGCGAAGGGCCCGAGCGACCACGGCTCGAAAAGCAGATCCACGACACGAAGCTCCCGGGGCGCGTGACATTATGCGGTTGGGCGCCGCAGCCCGAATCGGCCCTCATCGGCAGCGACCTGTTCGTGCTCTCGTCGCGCTACGAAGGCTTTCCGAACGCGCTATTGGAGGCGATGGCCTGCGGACTGCCGGCGGTGGCGTTCGACTGCGAGTCCGGTCCGCGCGACATCATTCGCCCCGAAATCGACGGCCTGCTCGTTCCGCCCGAAGACGTGGAGTCGCTCGCCCGTGCGATGACCCGGCTGATGGGCGATGCCGCACTCCGCACGAAGTTCGCAGCGAGCGCGACGGAAGTAGTGGAACGATTCAGCAGCGCAAAGTTCTTCGCGCAATGGACTGAACTGCTCGACGAATCGACGAAATGTGATCGA
>JBFWWA010000091.1:0-11212 GCA_050246455.1 Planctomycetaceae bacterium | reverse complement strand
GAACGGCACCCAGCTCTCCTTCGTTCGAATTGCGCGGCTTCTCGGAGCGCTCGTCGAGCTCGTTCGTTCTGCCGACTGCGGTCTCGTGCTTGCGTTCGGGTTCGTTCGCGAATTCTTCGAGTTGACGCGGCTCGGCTTCACGGTCGGCGGGCTGCTCCGGCGGCGCACTCAGTTCTTCATCAGAGAGCGAGAGGGCTGCGTCCTCGGACTCGGCAATGCGATCGGCGGCGGTGTTCGAGGCGCGTCGTGATCCGTTCAGCGAGCGGCCGCGCCCGGGAGCCTCGGCATCCGCTCCTTTCGGGTCAGATTCATTGCTCCATTCCGGGGGATTGCTGATGCGCTCTTCGTGGCTTGTTTCCGGAAGTTCGCGAGTGACGGGTGGATTCCTTTCGGCGGACTCATCGAGGAACGGGTCGGTGCTCGTTTCGAGGTGTTTTGGAATCGGGCGCCGTGATGCATCGATCGACGGTTCGCCGCCGTGCAAACCGGCGCGCTTGCCGAGTGACGGGCTGCTGGTTGAATCTGCGAAGCGGGCGGACTCGCCCAGTCCGGTATCTTGATCCCCGTTAGTGACGGCCTCGTCGTCGGATTGAGAAGCGGCGAGCGGCGAAAACTGCGGAACGCCAACAATCGCGAGCAGCGGAACGGCGACGAGCGGAATCAGCATTAATAAAGTTGCGAGAGGACCGTTGGACGAGCCTTGCATGCGCGGGGTACCTCCATGCGCGACCGCGGCGGACTGGGTCATCCCTTCTTCCGGATCTGGGGTCCGCGGAAGGGGGCGGGATCGTAATTCATACTTTGGCTTCTCACAATTGCAATTCTTTGCTAAGACTCGACCCTACGGCAAAATCGATACCGATCCGGTACCGTGATTGCTGAAGCCCGACTTTTGTCCACCTTCAGGGGGCCTCACGGGCGTAGAAGTGGATATTCCGCGGGCCGGCGAGCGTCGTTTCTTCCGGAAGGACGCGCTTGCTTTGTAGAAAGTGCAAAAGGGTTGTCATTCCACCTGTCAATGTCGGAGTACGTTGTTCTCTGGAACCGTTTTCGGCGACGGACGGTCGGTGCACCGCGATTCCCGTTTCGGGATCGCTTGACTGCCGGCCGGTTCGATTCGATCACTCAGGAAATACCGATGCAAAACGTGGTTGTTGACCTGACGCGGGTTGGAATTCTCTCGTGGTGTCTGCTGGCCGGAGTGGCCCTCACCGGCGTTTCGACGCATCCCGCCCTGGCTGCCGACGATGCGGAAGACGGCGGGCAGAAAGTGCATCCGCTCGTTCCTGCGATCGCCGAAGCCAGGAAGGGGCAGGAAGCGCTGCAGCAGGTGAAAGACTACGAAGCAACCTTCGCCAAAACGGAGGTCGTCCGCGGTCGTCCTTACCCGCACGAGATGCGCATCAAGCTTCGTTCTGAGCCGTTCAGCGTTTACCTCAAGTTCATTGATAAAGCGCATGAAGGTCGCGAAGTCCTGTACGTCACCGGCAAGAACAACGGCAAGATGAAGGCGCACGAAGGGAAGGGGATCAAGTCGCTCGTGACCGTCGACCTGAATCCGAACGGCCCGGAAGCCCTCGCCGAAGGCCGCTATCCGATCACGAACATCGGCATGATGAACATGGTCACCAAGCTCATCGAGCGCTGGGAAGGGGAGAGCAAATTCGGGGAGATTGACGTCGAGTACTATCCGGAAGCGAAGATCGGCAAGACCGATTGTCTCGCCATCATGGTCATCCACCCGATCAAGCGGAACCAGTTCAAGTTCCACAAGACTGTCCTGTATCTCGACAAGCAGACGAACTTTCCAATCCGCCTCGAGAACTACGACTTCCCGCAGCGCGATGGACAGGAGCCCCCCCTCGTCGAACAATACCAGTACACGAACATCGAGGTGAACAAAGGGCTCACCGATCAGGATTTCGACTACCGGAACAAACAGTACAACTTCTGACCTGCGATATGATTGTTACGGAGCAGATTGATGAAGTCCGCCGGCAGGTCGCGGCGGCGCGCGGCCGTCGGCTTTCCATCGGCCTTGTTCCGACGATGGGAGCGCTCCACGAAGGGCACCTCAGCCTGATCCGCGCGGCACGCGATGAATGCGGCTTTGTCGTCGTCACCATCTTCGTGAATCCGACGCAGTTCGGGCCCAGTGAAGATTTCACCCGGTACCCGCGCCCCATCGAGCAGGACCTCGAACTCTGCCGCGCGGCCGGCGCCGATCTGGTCTTTCAACCCGATGCGAAGGCGATCTATCCGGACGGGTTTGCAACATTCGTCGATGTCGGCGGGATTTCGAGCGTGCTGGAAGGGGCGCATCGGCCGGGGCATTTCCGCGGAGTTGCGACCGTCGTCCTCAAACTGTTCAACATCGTGAGTGCGGACGTCGCCTACTTCGGACGGAAAGACTACCAGCAGCAGCTTCTCATTCGGACGATGTGCCGCGAGCTGGATCTGCCGATGACGATCCGGACCTGCCCCACGGTCCGCGAACCGGACGGGCTGGCCCTCTCGAGCCGCAATCGTTATCTGAGCGCGACCGACCGCAAAACGGCGCTCGGCCTATCGCAATCACTCCGGCTTGCGGAAGAACAGTTACGAGGCGGAGCGACCGATGTCGTTGCCGTGCGCAAGTCGATGCGCGCACACCTGGAAGCCCTCCCGGGAGTGGTCGTCGATTACGCGACCGTGGCGGACCCGGAAACGCTCGAAGAACTCGAGAAGCCGCGCGATGAAATGGTCGCGCTCGTGGCGGCACGCGTCGGAAATACTCGACTGATCGACAACCTGCCGATTTCGCTTCGAGACGGAAATGGCCGGAAGAGCTAGCGAATAGCTGGAGCTGCGTGAATGCGTCAAACACTCTTCACCATTCCGGTCGACGGGCCGTGGTCGCTCGGCCCGCTGGGCGAGTGGCCTGGTTTCGGATTCGGAATCGCCCTTGCGCTCTGGGTCGCGTTCGGCGCGTTCTGGATCTACCAGAATCGGCAGGAGCCGATTTTCAGCACCGCTCGGTTGACGAATCTGGCGACGTGGCTGGGGATTGCGGTCGTCATTGTTTATCTGCCGAATCTCGTCGCCGAGTTCGGCGGAACAAACAAGACCATCCGGGAAACAACGGCCGCGCTCGAGGCGAATCCGGATGCAACGGAGCCGCGCCTCGCCCGCGCGGAAGCGTGGCACAAACTGCGCGACGATAAGCAGGCTGTCGACGATCTGGAATCGGCGGTTCGAGCGGATGACCGTTCGGCGGTCGCGCACAATCGATTGGCGTATCTGCTCGCGACGTCACCGGACGATTCCGTGCGCGACGGCGGGCGCGCGGTCACTCACGCGAAACGGGCCTGCGAGCTCACTGACGAAAATGAACCCGACTATCTCGACACGCTTGCGGCCGCCTGCGCGGAAGCGGGGAACGTCCAGGATGCGGTGACCACGGTCGAGAAAGCCGCTGCTCTCGCCTGGAAGTCGGGAAACCTGGCCGATCGGGATCAGGTCCCCGGAATGCGCGAGCGGATGCGTTCCTATGTGGCGGCGGTACCATATCGAGACCGGACCGGAGGACATAACCTTCCCGTGTACGGTTATGGCTTCATGCTCTTCGCAGGATTTCTGATCGCCGGATGGGCGGCGACGCGGCGCGCGGCACTGGTCAACGTCAGCGGAGATACGATCTGGGATCTCGCGATGTGGCTGTTCGCGGCGGGAATCTTCGGCGGCCGTCTTTACTACTGCATCCAGTACGCCGACCGGGTCTTTTACAACCAGGTCGGCAATCAGCAGAAGGTGCTGAAACCGTTCCCCGATCTGATTCGGGCAGCGGTCAATTTGCCGGACGGCGGTCTCGTCCTCTACGGCGGTCTGCTGATGGGTGCGGTGGCGTATTTCACCTTCTGCTGGAAGCGAAAGCAGAATCCGCTCCTGCTCGCAGACATCACGATTCCGTCGGTCTTCATCGGCGTCGCCTTCGGGCGCATCGGATGCTTCCTCAACGGCTGCTGTTACGGCGATCGCTGCGAGTTACCGTGGGCGATTTCGTTCCCGCTCGGAAGCGTTCCCGACACGGCGCTCGTGAGTCGCGGTTTTATCGGACCGGAGCAGCCGTTTTCGTTATTCCTGCATCCAACTCAGCTCTACAGTTCGCTCGATGCATTCATTCTTGCGGCACTCACACATGCCTATTTCCGATACCGGCCGCGCAACGGCGCGGTTCTTGCGCTCGGCCTCTTGACCTATCCGGTCACGCGATTCGCCATTGAGCTGCTCCGCGGCGACGAACTCGGGCAGTTTCACACGCCGCTCACCACGGCACAATTCGTCAGTATCGCGCTCTTTGCAACCGGACTGATCTATGCCGTGTGGCTTTCGCGGAAGCCGGTCGCCGCTTGACAGGCGGGGACCCGGGCACGACGATGTCGGACCGTGAGCCGCCGCGATGTGTGAATCGTCGACGCCCCCCTCGGCCGGACTGCCCTCTCCCGTGAGCAATGACGACCGCGAGCTGATCCAGGAATGCCTCGCCGGACGGACGGAAGCCTTCGGTCGGCTTGTCGTCCGTTATCAGGATCGGTTGTTCGGGTCGCTACTCCGGATTCTCGATTCGCACGACGATGCCCGCGACGTCGCCCAGGAAGCATTCGTCCTCGCGTACCAGAAGCTCGCATCGTTCAAAGGCAATTCCGCGTTCTATTCCTGGCTGTTCCGCATTGCGATGAACGCGGCGGTCAGTCATCGCCGCCGGTCAGGTCGCCAGATGGCGTCGGTAGATCAGGCCCGCGAGCAGAGCGGAAGCGATCCGGTCGACGGCCATCCCGAATCGCGGCCGGCGCACGCCCTGGAACTCGCGGAGCGGCAGGCGCTCGTGAACCGGGCGCTGCAGGAAGTTTCGGAAGAGTTCCGGACGGTTCTCGTTCTCAAAGAGATTGAAGACCTCTCTTACGAAGAGATCGCGGAGATCGTCGGCATTCCGATCGGAACGGTCCGGAGCCGAATCCACCGGGCGCGCAGCGAGCTGCGCGAGAAGCTCGACCGCCTGTTCCGCGACGACTGAACCTCTGGCACTCAGTGTGACGGCAGTGCGGGCAGCCACGAGCAGAGATAAAGGGCCTGCGGCACGCTCGCGTTCAGAATCGCCTTCCAATGGTTTTCGGGATTCTGCGCCGCGCTCGACTCCGCGAACAGGTCGAGGATCGTCGGCGGAGACTCATACGAGACGACGCGAGCGGTGATTCCGATGCTCTTCTCGAGATACGAAATGGCGTCGTCGAGGTAGCCGATCTCGTCGACCAGTCCGTTATTCACGGCTTGATCGGCCGTATAGACCTGGCCGGTCGCGAGCTTCTTCACGCCCTCGTAGTCGAGCTTGTCGCGGTTATCGTCGATGACTTTGAGGAAACGCTGGAAGGAATCGTCCAGGATCGCGTTCCAGACTTCTTTCTCGCGATCGGTCATTTTGCGGAGCGGGTTCAAGGTGTCCTTGAATTCGCCGGTCTTCAATGAGTCCGAACTGATGCCGACTTTCTCCGCGAGCGTCGAGAGATCGAAGTGCGGAAGAATCACGCCGATTGAACCGGTCCAGCAGGTCGGTTCGGCGTAGATGCGTGCTTTCGGGCCGGCGCCCATCGCAATGTAGTACCCGCCGGACGCCGCAAGTCGCGTCATGGCGACCGCCATCGGCTTCTTTTCGGAGAGCTTATGGAGTTCGTGATAAATCTGGTGGCTGTCGGCGACGAGCCCCCCCGGGCTGTCGACCAGAAGAATCACCCCTTTGACGTCGTTGTCTTTGCTCGCCTGCTCAATCGCGCGCAGCAGCCGCTTCGTGCTGGCCCCCATGATAGTTCCCTCGGCTTTGAGCACCGCAATCTTGTTGGTTGCGAACTGCTCGCCGGAATGGAACTTCTCGATGGGGTCGGCTGAGCTGGAGAAATAGCTCTTGTAGCGGGCGTACAGCTGGAAGTTGGCGATCAGCGACAGAACGAGGGCGAACACGAGGACGCGTGTCAGCCACCGCCCGCGCGGTGGGGGTGGGGGAGCCTGCTGAATCAGGATCCGCTGGGGCTGAGGGCCGGCATTTCCGGCTGCCGTGGGGGGCGAAGGGGGTGAATCCCACCCGGAGTTCGGTTTTGGATCAACCATCCTGAGAGACCTGGTAAAGGGGGTGAGCTGCGCTCAGTTTGCGGAACGTTCCAATTGTAGGTTTCGAGCGCGCCGTTCTTGTCGGCAAAACCGGTAGAGACGTCACAATTCGGACCTGGGCTCGTCGATAGATATCAGCGAGGAACGGTTGCCTCGAGTCTGCCGATTATCCCCGGCGTGACGATTGAGTGCAACATCGGGGGCGACAGCAGAAGACGGCCGCGATCGCGTCACCCGCAAGTCGACGCGCATGCAGCCTCTATCAGGAGACCAGGGGCAATGAGTATTCGAACTGCCATCAGCGCGCGCCGTTGGGTCTTGTGCGCGGCGACGGGCTTGTTTCTTCTTCGGCCCATCTCGCTCGTGGCACAGTCAGCGCAAGATGCGAATCCGCAAGCCGAGCTGAAGAGCGCGGTGCAGAAGCAGCTGGATGCTCTCTATTCCAAAGAGGGCAAGCAGGCGCCGAACATGATGCCGGCCGGCAAGGGAACGCAGCAGCCTGCTCCCGCTCCCGCAATTCGACAAACCGCGCAACAGGCGGCGCCGCGTCAGCAAGCGGCCGCCCCGACTCGGCGCGCAACGACGCAACCAAGCGGTTCGAAGAGCGACATCCAGCGCAAACTCGAAGAGATGTACGCGCGGGACGGCCGCGAAATGCCGCAGATGAACACCGCAGAAGCGGTCGAATCGATCCAGCAGGATCCCGCAGCCGAACAGGAAAGCGAGCCGGCGGAAGTTGTTGTCGACGAGCCGGAGAAACCGTCGTTCATGCAGCGGATGAATCCGTTCAAGAGCCGGGCAAAAGCTCCTGCGAAGAAGCAGGCTCCGCCGCAGCAGGCTCGCCGTCCGTCCCGCCTTCCGCAACAGGCGCAGGTCGATGCCGGACAGCCGGAAGCGCCGAAGAAGTCTCGATTCGTTCCGGCCTTCATGAGAAAGAAAGAAGCCGAAGCGCCGAAGGAAATGCCGCAGCCCCGTACGGCGGAATCCATCGCGGGTCGTCCGCAACGTTCTCCGCAAGCCGCTGCGCCGGAAAGCCGGCCGCAGATGCGGACCCGGGCAACGCGTATTGACGAACCCGTGGAGTCCAACGTGGCGACGAGCGAGCCGTCAGACTCTTCGCAAGAGCTCGATAACTCCGCTCCGGCCTGGGACGGCGAACCCGCAAAGGTTGCCGAGGCCCCGGGGCGTTCCCGGGCGTCGGCGAAGGCCGCGCCGCCGACCGAATCGGTCGAAATCGAAGAGAAGCCCGCGGTTGCCCGCAAGGCGGCCGTGAAGAAATCGCTCGATCTCGATGACGAGGACGACGAAGACCTGGATCTCGATGACGAGATGGAAGAAGAACTTGTCCGCGTCGAGCGTGCTCCGAAGCCCTCCGCGAAGGAACTGCTCGAATCGGAATCGCCGAAGGAGAAAACTCCGGTCGCGAAGACCGAAGTTGTGAAGGATGAGCCGCAGGAACCGGTTTCTTCGGCCCCCTTCGTGGAAGACTTCGCGGATCCGTTTACCGAGATGAGCGAGAAAGTTGCCGATGGCTCGAAGGATTCGCCGAAGGTCGCACCGGTCAAGCATGTCGACAAGAAGCCGGAAGCTGCCGAAGAGAAAAAGCAGGTCCAGCAGGCGGACGACAACCCGTTCACCGGTCTGACGCTCGACGAAACGACGGACGTGCGATCCCGGAAGTCAGCCAAGGGAATCGAAGCGCCGAAAGCATCCGAGCTCAAGGCACCGGAGCAGGCCGCAGATTCCACTCCCGCCCTCGAATTGAAAACCGCGGCGGAACCGAAGAGCGAGCCCGAGCTTGAAGCTCCGGCGGAACTGAAGACCGAAACGGAACTGCGACCGTCTCTCGATTCGAAGGGCGAACCGGAACTTGCTGCCGAACAGAAGTCGGTCCCGGTCATGCCGCGCGTCGAAGCGTCTGCTCCGGAACTGCAGAAGGTCCCCGAAGCAACGGCTCCAAAGCCGCTGCCGACCGCGAAAACGAAGGCGATTCCCGAAGTGGAAGATCCGCTGGAACGTGCCAAGCTCCGCCGCCTGGTGAGCCGTCGCGGACTGGTGGGGCTCAAGGGATTCTGCCCGGTTGCTCTTCGCGAGCGACGCGACCTGGTCGACTCCCGTGCCGAGTTCAGCACGACGCACGAAGGAAAGACGTACCAGTTCTCGTCGGCCGAAGCGAAAACGGCGTTTGAAATCGAGCCGGAGAAGTTCGTGCCGGTGAAAGGTGGAATTGACGTCGTCGTTGAAGCGAACAGTCATCAGTCGGTTGAAGGGTCGCTCGATCAAGCCGTCTGGTTCCGCGACAGGCTCTATCTGTTCTCGAGCGCGGAATCGATGGAAGCCTTTGTCCTGAATCCTGCCGAATACGTTCGCAACTGAACTCTGCTGTCTGCGTGATGGATTCAATGCTCCCGAAGCACCCCGGATCGGTAAGACCCGACCATCCGGGGTGCTTTTTTGGAACGACGGATCGAGTCAGCGGCGGCGAAGCATCGCCCACAGGGCGATCGCCAGTTTCCGGGGCCGCGACAGGCGAACTCGCTCGGAATAAACGTCGTAGCGCCGCTGCTCGATCTTGGTGAGCAGCCCGCCGTAGATTCCGAGCATCGCCGAAAGTATCGGCTTGCCGGTCGGCGCCAGATATTCGAACAGCGAACGAGCCCGGTCGTAATAATTCCGCGCCCGTTCCACTTCGAACTGCATCAGCCGCTCGAAACGCTCATCGCGGCAGTTCCGGCGGATATCGTCTTCCGTGAAATGGAATCGACGCAGATCTTCTCGGGGGAGATAAACGCGGCCCGCCTTCGCATCCTCGCCCAGGTCGCGGAGAATATTCGTGAGCTGAAACGCGAGCCCGCAATCGACTGCTGCTGCGACCGCGCGCTCATCGTGATATCCCCAGATCCGAATGCAGCAGAGGCCGACGGCTCCCGCCACGTGGTAGCAGTAGCGGGAAAGGTCGTCGAAGGTTTCAAAGCCGGAAAAGTCGAGGTCCATCGCCACCCCGTCGATGACGGCGGTCAGGTGCTCGCGCGGGATCTCGTAACGACTGACGATGGCCGCAAGCGCCGGGAGAACGGGGTGATCGAAAGCTTCACCGTCGAGCGCCCGATGCAAACTGCGCTTCCAACGGTCTAACGCACTTCGGCGCTGTTCGGCCGGCATGCGATCATCATCACCGAGGTCGTCGGTGTGCCGCATGAACGCGTAGAGAACGCACATGTCGCGGAATTTGTCGCGCGGGAGCGTGAGAAACGAGAAGTAAAAGTTCCCGGCGGTCCGTCGCGCCACATCCCGGCAAAGGACGTAAGACTCGTCGAGCGAGACGGAACTCACGCCGCCTTCGGTCGCCATGACGCGGTTCTCGGCTGAGGAAGTCATGGACCGGCCGCTCCCGTCGAGCGATTCGGTGCGCCGGAAACCGCTTCCGGGCCGCCTGGCAATGGCTCGGCTGCGGATGTGTGCGCTGGACGGATCGGGCGAGTCACGGCCGAGAGCACGCTTCCCGCAAAGAGACGGGCGAATCGCCATTTCGAAACGGTCGGGCGTGTGTCCCAGACCCGATATTCGATCCGTTCAATCTCATCGAGAATGGCCAGTCCGCCGCGCGCGAAGAGGTCGATATCCACTCCCAGACGAAAGGGAAGCACCGCTGCCAGCGGCAGCCCCGCGCGCAGTGAGCGACGCGCCCGCTCCACCTGGAATCGCATCAATTCGAGAAACGCCGGCGTCGTTGCGCGGGAGTGCAACAGATCGTCCCTGTATCCGAACCGCATCCGATCTTCACGCGGCAGATAGATCCGCCCGCGGTCGGAATCACGCGCGACATCCTGCCAGAAGTTTGCCAGCTGCAGCCCGGTGCAGATGGAATCGGACCAGGCGACGTTGCGTTCGTTGTGCGCCCGGCACAAATACAGAACGAGCCGGCCCACCGGATCGGCGCTCCGCCGGCAGTAGTCGCGGAGCTCGTCGAACGTTTCGTATTCGGTGACGCGCTGGTCCTGCTCGAATGCCGAGAGGAGATCCGTGAAGGGCTCGCGGGGAATCGCAAACTCCTGAACCGTTTCCCGCAGCGCCACGAATACCGGATGAATCCCTCGTCCGTCGAAACAATCGTCGAGCTGCGTCCGCCACCACTCGAGAAGTTCGAGTGAGCGGGCCGCATCGCCGACTTCGTCCGCCAGATCATCCGCCCACCGGCAGTACGCGTAGATGTTGTAAAAGTGCTGGTGCAGTTTGCGGGGCAGAAGCCAGGACACAACCGGGAAATTCTCGTAGTGGGAACGGGCGAGCGTCCGGCAGTATTCGCGCGCTTCGGCCGTTGTCGGAGCGGGTCGAATGGTCGAATCCGGCCCCCACTGTTCGAGTTGGATTTGAAATGCGGAGTCCATGCAGCGGGCTTCGGCAGGTCGTGAATTTTCCGGCAAATGCGACGCAACTTCCCGTCCCATCGGCTTATACCGCACACCTGCCAGGATGGCTACCGGAAAGGAGCGTGGTCGCACGGTGTCTCAACGGCTCCCAATCCGATACATTGAAAGCACGCCTGCGGCCCCTGTTCCGCAGAATTCGCTCTCAATTCGCCTGGGTTTGTGCGGAATGTCCGTCCCGAAAGTCGCCATCGTCGGCCGGCCGAACGTCGGCAAAAGTTCTCTTCTCAACTGGCTCGCCGGAAAGCTGGTTTCCGTCGTCGATCCGACGGCGGGAGTGACGCGCGACCGCGTCAGCTACCTGATGAACGAAGGGGACCGCTACTTCGAGCTCGTCGATACCGGGGGGATGGGAATCATCGATTCCGACAACCTCACGGATGAAATCGAGAATCAGATCCGCGTGGCGATCGACGAAGCCGACCTGATCCTGTTCGTCGTCGACGGACAGTCCGGCGTGGTGCCGCTCGATCTGGAAGTTGCGGAACGGCTGCGAAAGATCGGCACGCGGAAACTGCTCGTCGTCAATAAGTGCGATTCTCCGAAGACCGACGACGAAGTGCACGAGTTTCGGCGGCTGGCTGACGCCGAGATTGTGATCGTCAGCGTCAAGGCGAAGCGGACCCGTACGGACCTGATGAAGGCCA
>JBFWWA010000090.1:0-11245 GCA_050246455.1 Planctomycetaceae bacterium | reverse complement strand
AAAAGGCAGCAGCCGAGAAAGCCGCAGCCGATAAGGCCGCTGCGGAAAAGAAGGCCACCGAGGAGAAAGCTGCTGCTGAGAAAGCCGCCGCGGAGAAAGCCGCTGCCGAAAAAGCTGCTGCCGACAAGGCCGCAGCCGATAAGGCTGCTGCGGAAAAAGCAGCCGCCGAAAAGAAAGCCGCCGAGGAAAAACCTCCGGCACCTCCAAAGCCTGACGGCAAGTAGCGCGAGCCACAGGCTCCGACTTGCCGGGATCGCTCTCAAGAGCATCGCAAACGGCCGCCGAACTCCGGCGGCCGTTTTTTGTTTTCGATGAGCACCGACTCATCAGCGACAGTGCAGGGGAGGCTTCGGTCAGCCCATGGCTATCCGGCGCCGAAGTACGATCGCCGGAACATCGGCTTGCGAGTCAATGCCGCAAACGCCTGCTCGACAACGGGACCGATTGTCGACGAAGCGGCCAGCTTCTTCGGCCGGCGACGCACTTTGCGTTTCGAAAAGCGATCAACCCGTGGGGAGTCGTCGCGGAAGTGCGCATCATTTTGATGGAGAACGGTTGAGCTCGCTCCACGTCGCTGCGAACCACATCAGTCCCGCGCGGCGTTGGCCGATGCCGGAGAAGTGGCGGCGCGTGCCGACACCGCCGCGGTTTTCTCCGTCGAGGATGTCGGTGTCGGGACCGGGACGGAATCCTTCGGTCTTCCAGAGTTGATCGATCGCCGCGCGGATGCGGCCTTCCTCGACCGGACGATTGTAGACCGTCGGGTGCAGCGTCGATTTCGCAGCGAGCCACGGCGGCGAGAATCTCCACGACTCCGCGAGCTTTAAGCGAATGAGCGTCAGATTCTTGACATAGGTTTCCGTCGAAACGTTTTCGATGACGTCCGATTCTCCCTGCTGCCACAGCACCGCACGGAAGCGGCCGATCGTCTTCCCTGCCGCTTCGAGATTGTTGTAAAGTGGTTCGCCAGGGAGCCATTGCCGGGATGACGTTCCGCCGGAGGCAACGTTCACGAAGGCAATCGGCACCTGTGCGATCGGCAGCAGGGCATTTCCCATCGGAGGCCAGATGGTCCCGCCGGTCCCGCGGTTCGGCTGCGGATCTTTCGCAACCCGCCATTTCCCGAGGATGTTGTCGAAAGCGACGACGCGGCCTTGCGGGTCTTCGACACTCAGCAACTCGTCGTTTGCGCCTTCCGCGTACGACTGGCCCGCCACGACGAAGATTTCTCCGACGCCGAACGGTTCGACCGTCGACGCGCTCACTGTTTTGCCGTCGACGTCCGCGCGGACTTCAAGCCGGTACCAGCCGCCGGCGGGGACTGTCACCTGGCCGGAGAACGATCGTCCCTCGCGCTTCGGCCGGAATTCCGTCCAGTCGACTCCTTGGCCGAACGCATCCCAGAGCGGCACGGCCCGGAACAGAAACGCCGCTTGGGGATTGTCGGTTGACGTGCCGCTCACCGGGACCGCTGCATCTCCGCGAACCGGCCCTCCCGGCTCATGCGGTCCCGCGCGCTCGGGAATCCAGCCCTCTCGCTGCACCACCTGGTAGGGAAGGGGGGCCATCAGCTTCATGACCGCCGGTTCCGCCGCGTTCGCGAATGCAGAATCGACCGTCACAATGCCGACGCAAGTCAGTCCGAGCAGTATTGCAGAACGCATGATGTGAGTTCCCTGCGACGATCAAAAAAAAGCATTGAGAAGCACGATCCGTCCTACGAAATCGGAAAATCCGCGAAGCGGACATTGCGGCCGAGTCGTTCTTCCAGGCGGAGTAGCTGGTTGTACTTGGCGAGCCGCTCGCTGCGGGCGACGGAGCCGATCTTAATCTGGCCCGCGCCGGTGGCGACCGCGAGATCGGCGATCGTGCAGTCTTCCGTCTCGCCGCTGCGGGCGGAAATGACGGCGCGGTAACCGGAGTCGAGCGCAAGGCGGAGGGTTTCGAACGTTTCCGTCAGCGTACCGATTTGATTCACTTTCACGAGCACGCAGTTTGCAGTGCGCGATTCAATGCCGCGGCGCAGCCGTTCCTTGTTTGTGACAAAAAGATCATCGCCAATGAGCTGCACCCGTGCGCCGAGACGTTCCGTGAGGCGTGCCCAACCGGGCCAGTCATCTTCCGCGAGTCCATCTTCGATGCTGACAATCGGGTAACGATCGACCCATCCGGCGAGGAGATCGATCATTTCGTCGGAGGTGAATCGCGCGCCGCGATCGGCCGCGAGCTGGTAATATCCATCGCGATAGAAGTGGCTGCTGGCGATGTCGAGCGCGATCGCAACGTCCTCGCGCGGACGAAGACCCGCCGCTCCGATTGCGGCAACGACGAACTCGAGAGCCTGATCGTTCTGTGCGAGTTTGGGTCCGTAACCTCCTTCATCGCCGACCAGCGTTCCTTCAAAACCTGCTTCGCGGAGCAGCCGGCCAAGTTCGTGATAGACCGTCACAATCCAGTCGAGAGCCTGCCGGTACGTTCCCGCGCCGACCGGCATGATCAAAAAATCCTGGATATCAAGATTGCCCCCGGCATGCAGGCCGCCGGAAATCATGTTGACCATCGGCAGTGGGATCGACATCTCGCGCCGGGGCGCAGCAAGAGTGGACGGGACCCGCGACCAGATGTTGTGCAGTTGCTCGACGAGTGAAACCTGTTTCGCGTTCGCGGCCGCGTGTGCTGCTGCGAGCGAGACGCCGAGAATTGCATTCGCGCCGAGCTGCGATTTGTGGCCGGTCCCGTCAAGTTCGAGCATCCGCCGGTCGAGAGCTGCCTGATCGTCGGCATCCATTCCGAGGAGCGCCGGCGCGATGACATCCCGCACATTGCGGACCGCCTGCAGCACACCGTTGCCGCCGAGCCGGCTCGAATCGCGGTCGCGAAGTTCGACTGCTTCGAAACGGCCGGTACTCGCCCCGCTCGGGACGATTGCCGATGCGCGCTGCGCTCCACGGCAGCGGATTTCAACTTCCACAGTCGGCTTGCCCCGGCTGTCGAACACCTCGCGGGCGTGAATCGATTCGATGGAGCAGGGCACTTCCAGGTTCCTGAGAGGAATGAGAGTCGGCCGTCAAATTACTGGGGGAATTCCGCAAGGCGGTTCCAGAGTCCGGCGAAGGCGGTTTCCAGCTGCCGGGGCGGCGTCTGCAACAGCTCTCTCGCGAAGTCTCGAGCGATGTTCTGTTCCTGCAGCGACAAATAGTCGATCGTGCTCTTGCCGTCGATCCGTGCGAGCAGACAAGCCCCCAGATGTTTGACCGCCTGCGATTCGACCCGAGCTATCGGAAACAGCTTCGATGATGCCTGCGGGTTGTCGGCTCGTCGGACGGCGTGAAACGAGTATCGGTCCCAGAATACACGGGCGAGGCGGAGGTAGCGATCGAGATGCTCGCGATGCTTGATCGTTTTGAGCAGGAGATGCGCGAGGAAGAAGCCATGATCGAATGCCGGATCGCCGTAGTGGCCGGTTTCGAAATCGACGAGCGAGACGTGGCGCTCGGGTTGAATGCCGGTTCTTGTGTCTGAAGAAGAATCGAACAACCGGGGGCTCTCTTCGTTCGAGCCCGGCCACACGGAGCTGTGTGTGACCTCGGTAATGAGGACGTTCTTCGGACTGAAGTCGGCGTGGACGATGCAGCAGTTTGTCGCGAGCGTTTCATCGATGAGTGATTGAATCGCCGGGCGGAGATCTTCGTGAACCCCTGCGATGTAACGGTAGTAGGGGTCGATTCGCAATTCGTCGAAGACCTGCCGGTCGTTGAACGCGGTTTCGAACTCGCGCACTCCGGCCGTTTCGCGGTGGATCGTTGCGAGATACTCCCCGAGCGTCGCGGCAACGCCGGCATCGGCACGCCCCGAGAGCAGTTCTTCCTTCCAGACGACGTGCTCCACGTCGATCGCGTCCATTCCGAAAACGTAGTTCGCACGGTCTTCAAAGAGTACGCGCGGAACGGCTCCCTCCGGAAGAAGCGGGGCGAGGGCCTTCATCACGTCGATTTCGCGCCAGATGCGGTCGAGCCGGCTGAACCAGTCGGCCTTCGTCCGGAGCTTCTCGCGGGACTGCTTGACGACCAGGTCCGGTCCCGAATCGGGGTGCACTCGGAGCACGATGTTCGAGACGCCCCAGGCGAGGGTCGTTCCGGTTGCGGGAACTTCCGGGGGGAGGCGGCCTGTGTCGCGGAGATAGCCGACGACGTTTGACTCGGTAATTTCGTGCATTTTCTCGACTATGGCCCCCCCGTAATCCTTACGCAAGCAGTGCCCGTAGAGGGATCGATCAGCGAGCTTTGATTTTCAAGGGTCCGCCGAGGATTTTCTTGCGTCCCGCTCCAAGGGTGCGTTAAGATTGGCAGGTGGTGCAAAATGGGTTGATATGCCGCCGGTCCCTCCCTGAGGCCCGCCCAATCAACCGCTCGCAACTCAGACGAATTGCAAACAAACGCTTCCAGCATCCTGCACGATCGCAGAAAAAGGCTGAAAGGATCCCGAGATGAAGTCCCGAAGTTCCGAAAGAGCCCCGTTGTATCGGGGAACAGCGCTGGCTGTCGCCGCCGCTCTGTTTTTTGGTTCCGGCCTGTTTGCGGAAAAACCGTCGCAGCCGATCAGCCGTCCGAAGTTCGACCCGAATGCTGAGCGCGTCGAAATGTTCGATGCGATGGATGCGGGGGACCTCGAAGTCACGATGATTCCGCAGAATTCCCTGAAGGGGAATATTCTGATCTCGAACAAGAGCGATAAACCGCTGACGGTCGAAATGCCCGATGCACTCGTCGGTACGCAGGTGCTGAAGCAGCTGGGTGGCGGTGGAAACCGCGGCGGCGGTGGTGGCGGCGGAGGCGGTGGCGGAGGCGGTGGTCAAGCGATGGGGGGCGGAATGGGAGGCGGCGGCATGGGTGGCGGTGGTGGAATGTTCTCCGTCCCGCCGGACAAGACCGTCCGAGTGCCGTATCAATCGGTCTGCCTCGAGCACGGCAAGACCGAGCCGAATTCGAAGATGAAGTACCGTCCGGTACGCGTTGAGGAATTCACAAGCGATCCGCAGCTTCAGGAGCTGCTGACGATGGTCGGCACACAGAACATCGACCCGCAGGTCGCACAGGCGGCGGCGTGGAATATTTCCAACAAGATGAGCTGGAAGGAACTCGCGAGCAAAGAGAAGAGCAAGCTCGCCGGCAACCATGTGCCGTACTTCACTCCGGCCCAGTTGCTGAAGGCGGAAATGCTCGTTTCGGCCGCGGCCGGCAGAGCCCGGGAGCGGAAGGACGACGACAAGAAGGAATCGAAGCCGAAGGTCGAAACCCGCATGCCGCTTCCTCGTTGAAGCCAGGCCGTGTTTGACGGCTTTTCGATACCATAAAGAAAAAGGGGCTCACTTTCGTGAGCCCCTTTTTTATTCTGTCTTCGTTCAGACCCGATGTCTGACCGCCGGAGGCCTGTTACGGGAAGATGATCTCGATACCGACCGTGTAACCTTCCAGGCGGAACGCCTTCGTATCGTCCTCGATGTGGAAGTTGTTGGTGGCGTTGTCGGAGTCGTCGATCAGCACGTCGTAGCGAGCGTTGTCTCCCGGCCGTGCGACGTCGGACGCGACGGTGAGATTGTAGCTGACGTAGAGCGAGAAAATGTCGTTGAGCGGGATCTTCGCATAGGCATCGAGATCACCGACGACCGACCATTCCGAAGTCCGGTCCTTGCGATTGACCGGTCCGTCGCCGTACAGGTCGCTCGTCCGCATGCTGCCCAGGAAGTTGTTCGCACCGACCATGAGCTTCGGCTCGGCACCGATCGTGAACCAGCGGTGAACAAGTTCCGTGCGGAAGCCGACCTGCGGACCGTAGATGTTGTTGAAGTTCTCGACGCTGACTTTGTCCTGAATGATCACCGTGTCGCCGGAGACGGTTCGGATATCGGTACCTTCAATTCGCATCTGCTCCTGAATCGCGAGGTATCGGAATCCGAGCAAGGGGCGGAACTTGAATCCTTCACCCGGCTCGAGCCCGTCCCGGACCCAGTTGAACTCCGCACCCCAGACATCCGAGGTGTAGCGGTTCTTGAAGGCGGTGTTGTATCGCAGGAACGCGGCATCCTGGACGGGAACCGTCTGTCCGTTGATCGTGGTGGTAATACCGTTGCTGAGCGGAGCGCTGTCGCCGAACTGGAACTCTCCGATGAACGAGTCGAAGATCGACGAAGAACCGGTACCGGGAAGATCGCGGGCAATCACCTCATCGCTTCCCTGTTGCAGAATGAATCCACTCAGTTCGAACGTTCCGACTGTGGTGGGCAAACCGATGGTCGTCTGCACGCCGCTGATGTCGCGGAGACCGATCGGTCCGAGGTCGAAGTCGCGGAAGTATTCGTCCGGGAAGAATCGGTTGCCGTTGAGCGGGTAGTACTGGGTCAGATAGCCGTCGCCGATATCGGTGGTGGAAGCACCGACCAGGGTGTCGCCGGGATTCTGGATATGCCAGTGGAGATAGTCGAACCGAACCCAGGTGCTGCTGAGTGCGCGTTTGATCGCGACCTCGATCGGCGTTTCGGCGAGTTCGCCGTCGTCGTAATCGAGACCGGTATGCTCGATGACCATGCCGTCGTCAACGACAGGTCCTTCGGGCGCGTAGTAACCGCCACCGGCCGCAGGGTAACCCGACGGTCCGCCGTATGTGGAATTGATCCACGGCGTCCCGAGGCTGTTCTGGACGGGGGCCGGCTGTAGGCCTGGACTCCCCACCGGAGCATATCCCTGAGCTGAAAGCCGTTCTGTCCCGAGAGCGCAGACGGCAACAAACAAGCAGACTCTCAAGCGGCCAGCCATACGCATTTTTCCTGGCAGTCCAACTTTGGCGTCGAATCCCCCCAAGCGCCTTCGACGTGGGCGCAGCGACCGATCGAATCAAGAGCATCGGTCGTAACACGAGTATCGGATATGCGGCTTCTGACACTTCGGCAAATCGATTCCGGTCGTTCGATTTGTGACGAAGATACAAGCTCTGAAGCTCCTCAAACGGCTTCAGGCGAGAAGCTGGAGAGGCTGGCGCAACTCTAACGCGCACCCCGCATCCGGCGGCTCCAGGCTCAGGGGCGCAGCAGATGATGCGCGATCGAGCGCGGTCCCATGCCCCCGGGATCGATGGAGGGTCCGCGTTGAGCGGTCGGTCAAAGGGGGATTCCCTATTTCCCGACGGCGGCCTCGACCGCCTGGATCACGTCGGTATAGTCCCAGACCGCGTCGGGGTCGCCGCTGACAAACTTTCGGATCAGCTTGCCGTCCCTTCCGAAGAGCCGGTAATGCGGGAGCGCTCCCCCGTCCACGTCGAAGGCATTCATCGCCTCTTCTTCGCCGCCAAGCTTGCTCAGGAGGTTTGTGAAGTCGTTCCGGCTATTCCCCAGCGCGCTCAGTAATCGATTCTGGAACGCCTCGTCAGACTCCTCTTCCTGCTTGTCGTCCATGGCGATCGTGAGCACGACAAGGCCCTTGTCTCCCAGCTTCCGCTTCAGCTCGGCCATTTTCGGCAGGCCGTGGATGCAGGGAATGCAGGTGGTCGACCAGAAATCGACAAGGACGACCTTCCCCGAAAACTGATGAACCTCTTTTTCAAGCCCGGCCGGATCGACCACGGTGAGCGTCTTTTTGCTCTCGAGAGTCGCGGCTGCGGGAGCAGGGGATGTTTTCGGGGCCTCGGCGCGAGCGACGTCGCCGGTCTTCGGAGCAGGGGGGGATTTCGGCGCTTCGCCGCATCCACTGACCGTTGCCGCGAGCACTGCAAGAAGTCCGGCGGCAAATGCAATTTGCGGGATCCGTTCCGACATGATTCGACCGTCCTTGTCTTGGAAACTGCTCAGCGGAGCAGTGCTCCGCTCCCATCGTCGAAGCCTGGTTCGTGTCCACGGCAGAGACCAGGGCAGACCTCCACCCGTTGAGAAGAGTCTGCCCGTTGCGATGCGTCTGCTACTCGGGCTTCTTCGCTTTTTCGTACTGGATTCCGCAGCCGAACTGGCGCGACTCCGTCACTTCGGGCTTCTTGTCGGCGAGGAGTGCATCGACGGCGTCGCGGACATAGTTGTGCTTGATCTCATCGACCATCATCGTGTCGTCAAAACCACCCATGAAGGCGATGCGCCGCTCCTTGTCGAGCACGAAGAGGTGGGGCGTGACTGTCGCACCGAACGACGCAGCGACGTCCTGATTCGCGTCGAAGAGGTATTCAAAGTTGAACTTCCTCTCTTTCGCACGCTCTTTCATTTTGTCCGGCAGGTCGGCTTCGATCAGATTCGAATTGATGGCGATGAACTTCATGCCGCGCGGCTCGTACTCTTTTACGAAATGCATGAAGCGGTCTTCGTACGCGACGGCAACCGGGCAGTGATTGCAGGTGAAGGCGATGACGACGACCTTCGCTTTTTCGTAGTCGGCAAGACTGTGCGGTTTGTCGTCAATTCCGACGAGCCCCTTCCACGTGGGGGCGGGGTCGCCGACGTTCAATTTCTTGTTGAACTTGCCCGCTTCAAGATGACCTGCACACAGAAGAAGTGCGGCCAGCGCCGCGACGGCAATCCTCTTCATTCCCTGTCTCATCTTCATTCTCCGCACGACAAAAGCTTTCCATGAACCGCACGAGAACCGGGGATCTTCCGCCTTCTGAGCACGCGAACGGATCAAGCAATTACTATACCAGCCTTTCTTGCGCGACGGTACTGTCGCCCCTGTTTTGCGCAGAGTTCCATCGGTAACCTCCTGCGCAGAGCAGGAATTGACACGTTTTTTCAGAAGCTGTAAATTTCATCGATTCGGCGCTTCTGGTAATTCGGAGAATTCGAAAAGAGCCGACGCGCCACGCTTGCTGAAGAGACCTCAAGCTCTTGTAATTGATGCACTGAATCTGCGGTTTGGAACAGCAAACGAAAACGCGGTGAGCGGGCTGACGGATCGGCCTGCCCCCCGGGAACCACAACGGTGTGGTTTGATGATCGCCCCTTGCTGTCACGGAGGACATGAGTGGCGTTGTCGAGGCCGTTTTTGATCTCACTGGTTGCTGCAGCGGGAATGAGCCTCGACGGCTGTGTCCCCACTCCGACTTTCGCACCCGGCCCGCCTCCTGGTTCGTTCGGCGGATACGGTGCGCCCGGCGCTGCTCCCGCTCCCACGATCGGCCGCAACCCCTCGGCCAGACTCCCGGCCCTCTCGATGAATCCCTGGAAGCCGTCGGTCGCCGAACGCGACTGGCGGTCCATCGTCATTCATCACACCGCCTCCGAAACGGGAAGCGTGGAATCGATTCATGAAACCCACACACGCCGCAAAGACAAAGCCGGCAATCCGTGGCTGGGAATCGGCTATCACTTCGTAATCGGCAACGGCAACGGAATGGGCGACGGCGAGATCGAGCCGACATTCCGCTGGCGCGAACAGATGCACGGCGCACACGCCGGCAACGACGAACACAATCAGCACGGCATCGGCATCGTGCTTGTCGGAAACTTCGAGAAGCATCCCCCCTCAGATGCACAAATGGCCGCGGTGAAGCGGCTGGTGGGAACACTTAAGGCCTCGTATGGAATCTCGAGTGCGGACGTGATCGGGCATGGCTCGATCAAGGCGACCGCATGCCCGGGGAAATACTTCCCGCTGGATGAGATCAGCCAGAGCGAGCGAGGAACCCAGCTGAGTGAGAGCAAGCCTGGCGACAACGGTTCGGGCTTGGCCGTGTCACAAAGGAGTCGCGAACAATGACGCACCGCTTCCCCAAAAACTTCTGGCTGCAGCTTTCACCCGGGAAGCAGGCCAAGGCCGGTACTGCGAAGAAAGAAACTCGGCATCGTCTCACGGTCGAAAAGGCCGAGATGCCCGAGGTCGCCGCAACGCAAGAGACGCGCGAACAGATTCTGCGCAGCGACAGCCACATCCGCTCCGTCTTTGTGCCGCGCCACTACGAAGAGAAATACGCCTATCCGCTCATTCTCTGGCTGCACGGCGCCGGGGGTTCCGAGCGCGACCTCGCCGACGTCATGCCCCAGATCAGCACGCGGAACTACGTCGGCGTCGGATTCCGCGGCACGACTCCGGCCGGCGCTTCGGCTCCGCTCGGATTCCGCTGGTCGCCGACCGAGGAAGTCCTCGAACGCTTCTCGGCCGAACTGTACGAGCAGGTCTGCACAATTCGCCGCACGCTGCATGTGCACAGCGAACGGATTTATCTCGCGGGTGTCGGCGAGGGAGCAACCTTCGGACTCGCGCTGTTGCTCAAGCGGCCTGAATGGTTCGCCGGCGCGATTGCGATCGGCGGCCACTTCCCGCAGAAAAACGCACCGCTCGCGAAGTTCCGCCATCTCAACGGCAAGCGCGTGCTGCTCGCATCGGAAACGGGACCGAACCGGGAAATCTCGAATTACGACTCGGCCGCTCGGCTCCTCTTTTCTGCCGGAATCGACACTTCAGTCGTCGATTTCGATCCCGCTCAGCAGATGTCGAAGATGCTCCGCCGCATCGACCATTTCGTCATGCAGGGCATCCACAACGAGCAGTAGGCAGCGTTGTGCGTCTCTGAAGCACTTCCGCGGTCACTTCAATCCGCTCAGATACTCGAGCAGGTCTGCAACCTGCTCCGCGGTCATGTCGCGGAGAATCAGCTCCGGCATCATCGATTTGCGCTGCGGCTCGATGAGATCGATATCGGACGTCGGAATCTTGATGAGCTTGGCTTCGTTGTCCTTGAGGGTGACGGAATCGGACGTCCGTTCGACGAGCAGGCCGGTATAGATTTTCCCCTCGGTGGTTTCGACGACGAAAGTGACATACTTTTCCTCGATGACCTTTGATGGATCGAGGATCGTCTCCAGAAGCTGCGCGCGGTTGTACTTCTTTCCGATCAGACCGAGATCCGGGCCGATGTCGCGCCCTTCTCCTTTGATCTGATGGCAGCTCTTGCAGAGAATGCCGGCGGTGTTGAAGAAGAGGTTGCGTCCCCGCTCGGCATCCCCCTTCAGGCTCAGGATGCTCTCGGGCTTGATGACGTTGCCGAGCCGCTTCACCCTTTGTTCTTCGGGGAGGAACCTTTCAAAGAGGTCGCGAATCTGGGGGTCGGCGCTTTCGTTGCCGAGCGCGACGATTTCCTCACGGAACGGAGCCTTGACGGAATCTTCCTCGACGGCGCTCAGCAGCATGAGCGCGCCGCTGGTTGTCGAAAGGAGCCGTTTGACCGCATCGGTCTTCGCATTCCCGCCGGTCGCATCGCCGTTCGTCACGGTGCG
>JBFWWA010000089.1:0-11301 GCA_050246455.1 Planctomycetaceae bacterium | reverse complement strand
CTACGCAGACGGTCGACGTCGTCGCACTGGATGAATTCATCGCCGCGAACCGGCTGCCATCGCCCGACTTTCTGAAGGTCGATGTCGACGGGTCGGAGCTGGCATTCCTCGACGGCGCGCAGCAGACTCTCGCGCGCCCGGAGCTGCGCGCGATGATCTTCGAACTCTGCAAAGGAGACGAGGGATATCCAATCGCCATTGAGCGACTCGCTGCCGCGGAACTTCATGCCAGCGAGGAGTACGTCGTCGAGCCGGGGCTTTACAACGTGGTTTTCAGCCGCCGCAACACGGACTTCCGCACTCGGGAGACGGTGCGCCATGGCATGGACTAACCGGCAAGCGATTCCGGTTCCGGTCGGCGGCCGCGCGTGGAGCTTCCAGTTCGCTCAGTGCCCGACGCCGCTGCGCATCGACGACGAGACGATCCGCATCTATTACGGGACCCGCGATTCCGAGAATCGAACACGGACGACGTTTATCGACGTCGATGCGGAAAATCCCACCCGAATCCGTTACCGGCATGATCAACCCGTCCTCGAACTCGGAGCGCTCGGCTGCTTTGATGACGCGGGGGTGATGCCGTCGTGTGCGGTGCGCGCGGGTCAGCAGATCCGGCTTTACTACTCGGGGTGGAACACAAGCACGACGGTGCCGTACCGGGTCAGCATCGGGGTTGCGGAAAGCGATGACGGCGGGCGGTCATTCACGCGTCCGTTTGACGGACCGATCCTCGACCGAAGCGCCCGCGAACCGCACTTCTGCTCGACGCCGTTCGTAATGGAGCACGAAAACGTCTGGCGGATGTGGTACCTGGCGTGTCTCGATTGGGAAATCATCGACCGGCGGCCGGAACCCCGGTACCTGATTCGAAGCGCAGAATCGTCCGACGGCTTCGAATGGTCTCGAACCGGAGCGACCCCGTTGACGGCACGCGATCCGGACGAGTGTCAGGCTCGGCCGTGGATCGTGAAAACCGGAAATCTTTGGGAAATGTGGTTTTGCCGTCGCAGCCGGAACCGGTATCGGACCGATAAGAATAAGAGCTACCGCATTGAGCGAGCCGAATCGGTGAGGGGAGAGGAGTGGTCGCGCCCCGGAACCGGCGGGCTCGATGTGAGTGACGATGGCTGGGATTCCGAGATGACGGCATATCCCGCCGTTTACGAGCACCGCGGTGTGCGGCATCTGCTTTACAACGGGAACGGATTCGGACAGGGGGGATTCGGGCACGCAGTCTGGAGTGAGGAGTAGCGGGTGTCCGGGACTTCGCACCAGTTCCCACGGCGATTCCGGGGCACACTTCGTCTTGCCCCGGCCACCCGATTTCGTTCCAGAACGGCCTCCGAGGAATAGCCGATGCCCTCCGAACCGAGCGGCGAAAGCCCACCCCGTCTCGCGATCTTCGGCGCACCGCCGACGTTCGTGCATCCGCTGCATGTCGGTCGGCCGAACATCGGCGACCGCGAACGGCTGATGGCGCGGATCAATGGTGTGCTCGACCGGAACTGGCTCACGAACGGAGGGCCGCTGCTGCACGAATTCGAAGCACGCGTGTCGAGGGAGGTCGGCGTTAAGCATTGCGTGGCGATGGCGAACGGAACGGTCGCGCTCGAAATCGCAATTCGAGCCCTCGAACTCTCCGGCGAAGTGATCGTTCCCGCATTCACATTCGTTGCGACGGCGCATGCCCTCCAGTGGCAGCAGATCACTCCGGTATTCTGCGATGTCGATCCTGAGACTCACAACATCGACGTGCGGCTGGTCGAAGAGCTGATCACCCCCCGAACGACGGGGATCATCGGCGTGCATCTCTGGGGGCGCGGCTGCGACGTTCAGGCCCTCGAGGCCATCGCCGACAGGCATCATCTGGATCTGCTTTTTGATGCTGCTCACGCCTTCGGATGCTCTGTCGGCGGTCGGATGATCGGCGGATTCGGTCGCTGCGAGGTTTTCAGCTTCCACGCAACGAAATTCGTGCATTGCGGGGAAGGTGGAGCGGTTGTCACGAACGACGATGCGCTCGCGTCCCGAATTCGTTCGATGCGCAATTTCGGCTTTGCGGGCTACGACAGCGTCGACGCGGTCGGCACCAACGGAAAAATGAGCGAGCTGTCGGCGGCCATGGGGCTGACATCGCTCGAAAGCAGCGCCCGCTTCGTCGCGGTGAACCGAGCGAATCATGAGCGTTATGCGGCCCGGATTTCGCGGATTCCCGGGCTCAGGCTCACGACGTTCAACGAGCTCGAACGCGCGAATTATCAGTATGTGATCGTCGAAGTGGATCGCGAAGCAGCGGGACTCTCGCGCGATGAGCTGGTGCGCGTCCTGTTCGCCGAGAACGTTCTCGCACGCCGCTATTTCGCCCCGGGCTGCCATCGGATGGAGCCGTATCGCATGCTGTTTGCGAATCATCCGCCGCGACTTCCCGTAACGGAATCCCTCTCGGAAAATCTGCTGGCGCTTCCCACCGGCACTCAGCTGGCCGACGGCGACATCGAACGCGTCTGCGGGATTCTTGCTCGCGCAATTGATGCGGCACCGATGGTCCGAAGGATGCTCACTGCCCGGCGCGCCGCTTAGTCGAATTGCGGTTCGTTCGGCTGCTCGTCTTTGCCGGCGGCGACGAAGCGGGTGGTGACGAGCGTCGAGTTGAAGCTCGCGACGCGTTCCATCACGTCGACCGCGCCGGTGAGCTCGATCTCGTCGATCCACAACCGGAGCTCGTTCTCGTACTCGGTGGCCAGATCCCCTTTGACGAGCTGTCGCTGGAAACTCGCAGCGCCGACTTCCGAAAGATCCGCCGCTTCCGCGCTCGGGAAGCGCCGGGTCGGGTCGGGATCGACGAGCCGGCGGATCAGGTTGATCAGGAGCTCGTTGTAGGCAATTTCTTCCGGCGGCAGGATGCGCGGCAGCCATTGCAGAATCTGCTTCTTGGCAGCCAGAAGTTCGGCAATGCCGTCGATCCCCGCAAAGGGCTGCGTCCCGGCGAGCATTTCAATGAGCACGTACCCGAGGCTTGCAAGGTCCGAGAGCGGCGAGCCGGGGTTTCCTTCGAGCACTTCGGGAGCCGCGTAAGCGGGTGAGCAGCGCGAGACGTCGGGAGGGTGCAGCATCTCGAACGCGGAGCCGACGTCGATGATCTTCACGCTGCCGGTCCGCTTGAGCATGATGTTCGACGGCTTGAGATCGCTGTGAATCACGCCGTCGCGGTGCAGCGCGGCGAGGGCCGCAAAACAGCCGCGTAGAATGGCGACCGCAATTCCAGGCTTCAGGCGCGGCTGGTCCTTGCCGTCGGTGACGATGACGTTGTTGATGTACTCCCAGCGGTCCGCGCTGACGCTGCGGCGCACCCTGTCGAGCGTGGCGGGGCGGAGCAGGCATTGCAGGTCGTAGCCGTCGACCCATTCCATCTCGAGGGTGCGGATGCCGCGCCGCTTGATGAAGTTGTGGACGTCAATGAGGTTGTCCTGCTGAATGCGTGCGACGCGCGCCATCACCTGGCCAAGCCGCGCCATCTCGCGCTCGTACTCGTCGGCATCGACGTATTTCTCGGGAGAGAAGAGCTTGAGGGCGACGGGGAGACGGAAGTCGTCGGAGCCCTGCCGTTCGCTGAGGAAGACGATTCCCTGACCGCCGACACCAAGGCAGCGCAGAAAGGGACGGCGCGACATCCAGCCCAGCCTCTGGCGCGCGACGATCGCGTCGTACCGGGCGCGCAGAGTCTTGGGGCGCGGGTGATCGGGTTCGTCCGAAGGAAGGAGCGTCATACATCCCTGTACGGGAGAGTTTCGGGCAGCGCACCGGAGCGGCGGACTCTCGCGGTAGCAGGCCGGATTGTAGCGTCCGTGGGCGGCCGCTGCCATGCCTTACTTTCCCGTAGCTTCCACGACCGCTGACAATCGCATTGGATGGCATAGATTCGTCTCGAACACGGCATGGATTCGAGTGGCTTACATGTAACTTCGGGAGCGAACTGGTGGGCCTCCAAGATTCGGCCCACCCTACGCGGGGAACCACAGCTTGAAAGCATTCTCGCCGGCGATCAATGGAATGGCTACCGGGGGAATCGGCAGAGCGCCGCTCGTCAGCAGTTTCAGATCGTTGCGGTAGTCGAGCCCGGTTCCGACGACGGGGTAGTTCGAGCCCCATAGAATTCGGTCCGCCCCGAAGGCTGCGAATGCGTTTTCGATTAACGGATAGAGCGGTTCGTGCGGCCAGGGGCAGTACATTTTCATTCCGGAAAGTTGCCAGTAAACGCCCGGATATTCCGCCAATCGAAATGCGGTGCGGGCGCCGGCGAACTCCGGGGCATCCTCCATACGGGGCGTCGCGAGATGTGTCAGCACAACATTCGCGTGCGGACGCATGTCGAGGAATCGTCGCATCGGTTCAATGATGTAGCCCATTCCGTCGGGTGCGTAGAGAACCAGAATCAGTCCCAGTTCCACGGCCGCGTGCCACAGGTCGGGCGCGTCGAGAAGGACCTGGGCCGGAAATCGCACGCCGCGGAAGTTTCCGGACTTTGCAAGCGATCTGAGTCGCGACATCGCATCGGATTGCGTGTGATCGACAAGACCGACTGCTGCGTATCGTTCCCGCCGGCGCTGCACCTGTTCGGCCAGATACGAATTGTCAAACTCGCCGAGATGCTGCACGAGAACTGCGCGACTGACACCCGCTGCGAACATCGCAGTACTGACCCGCTCGATCGGCTCGTACTTACTGAGGCCACAGTGCGTGTAAGCGTCGATGATCTGCATCAGGCTTCAGGTGGTCGGGCTACAGGCTACCGGTAAAATTCAAGAGCGGATACGACCATCATATCAGCGTATCAAACGATTCGGTCTGCTTCATGAATTTCCCGGCCGGAAGGCTGAAGCCTGACACCTGAAGCCTGACGCCCATTCGGATTTTTCTTGAGGTTCACTCCGGCGCTCCGTAGATTAGGACGACAGTTGTTCCGACGTCTCTCCCGGAGTTCACGGATGCAAGACCACGTCGATGAAATTCAGTACGGCATGTTCATTATGCCGTTTCATCCTCCCTCGAAGCCGGCGGCGCTCTGCCACGAAGAGGATCTCGAACTCATCGTTCGCGCCGAGGAACTCGGGTTCGACGAGTTCTGGATCGGCGAGCATCACACGATGAAGTACGAGAACATCGTGATGCCGGAAATCTTCATCGCGCGGGCGCTCGGTGAGACGAACAAGATTCGGATGGGGCCGGCTCCCGTCTGTCTGCAGCAGCATCACCCGGCGCATGTCGCCTGCCGGCTCGCGTTTCTTGATCACCTCTCCGGCGGAAGGTTGAACATCTGTTTTGGGGCTGGGAGCGTCACCGCCGATCAGGAGCTTTACGGCTGCGAGCCGAAGAACGGCGCGGAGATGGTGGCTGAAGCGCTCGACATGATTCTGAAACTCTGGACCACCGACCCGCCGTATGATTTAAAGGGGAAGTATTGGAACATCGAACTCAAGAAGACGTTCGATGAAGAAACCGGCATCGGCTACATCCCGCGGCCGCTCCAGCAACCCCTGCCGCCGATCTCGATACCGGGGATGAGCCGCAACTCGCCGAGCATGAAGATGGCGGGTGCGCGCGGCTATCAGCCGTTTGCGCATTGCCTGATCGCGGGGAACACGGTCGCGGATCTCTGGAAGACGTATGAGAAGGGTGCGGCGGAAGCGGGGCGCACTCCGAATCGGGCCGATTTCAAGGTCGCGCGCTCGATCTTCCTGGCCGACACCACGAGCGAAGCGCAAAAGATAGTCCGTAAGAATTCGCTCGGCCAGAACTACGAGTACATCGGCCGCCTGTTCGACAAGGGGCTCGGCCGGCGCATCTACAAGCGCGACCTCGATATGCCCGACAGCGAATGCAACCTCGACTGGCTGATGACGGAGCAGATCATTGCCGGCGACGTCGACGAAGTGCTGCGAAGACTGCTTGCCCTCATCGAAGAGACCGGCCCCTTCGGCACGCTGGTGCTCATGAGCTACGACTGGGACGACAAGGAAGCGTGGCTGCGCAGCATGGAACTCTTTGCGAACGAACTCATGCCGGCGCTCAACAAGGCGGTCTGCGGAGTCGCCGCCAGGAGTTAGCCGCGAGCTTTTCCTGTGTCCTGATACCTGAATCTTGATAGCTACCGATCCAACGCATCGGGGCGCCATGCTCCTGTGCCGGAAGTACGGAGATGACCGGCGTGGGGGGGCGACGCACAATGCCAGCCTGAATCACGGCAGGAGCATGGTGACCCGAGTTGCGAGATTTCGGATGGCGGATTTGCGATTGCGGATTGAGTAACGTGCGACTGCGCAGTGCGCAATGACTTCATCTGATCCCCTCTCCCCGCCGCGGCCTGCGACGAGCTCAGTCGAGGCGGAGAGGGTCAGGGTGAGGGGGCTCGAGGCAAGAGACGCCGCAACTCGAACCGATTCGACGACGAGATCGAATCGCTTTCAATCCGCAATCCACAATCAAAAATCCGCAATCGACTCACCCGCGCAGCGCGCGCTTCAGAATTTTCCCTGTCGGGCCCTTCGGAAGCGACTCGATGATCTCAACGTGGCGGGGATATTTATAGGTCGCCACGAGCTTCTTGCAGTGCTCGATGATTTCCTCCACGGTGGCTTGGCTTCCCGCTTTGAGTGAGATCACCGCTTTGACTTCTTCGCCGAGGCGGTCGTCGGGAATTCCGATGACCGCTGCTTCCGCCACACAGGGATGGGCGTAGAGTGCTTCCTCAACTTCGCGGGGGTAGACGTTGTACCCGCCGCGGAGAATCATGTCCTTCTTCCGGTCGACGATGTGGAACTCTCCCTTGTCGTTGACGTAGCCGATGTCGCCGGAATGGAACCATCCGTTGCGCATGGCGGCGGCGGTGGCTTCGGGCTGCTTGAAATAGCCCTTCATGATGTTGTTGCCGCGGATGACGACTTCGCCGCGCTCGCCGACGGGCACTTCCTGGTCGTTCTCGTCGAAGATTTTCATTTCGACGCCGTTGATCGGCTTGCCGATCGTTCCCGCCGCTTCGGTCTCGTTGTACCGCTGCTGGCAGGCAAGGGGGGATGTCTCGGTCAGGCCGTACCCTTCCTGGATGCGGACCTTGAACCGCTTCTGAAACTCGTGCTTCGCTTCCACCGGCATCGGCGCGCCGCCGGAGACGCAGAACTTGAGACAGGAGAGATCAGCGGACTTTGTCGCCGGATCGTTGAGAATCGTCAAATACATCGTCGGCACACCGGCGAAATGCGTCACGCGGTCGCGCTGAATGACGTGGACGACGGCTTCCGCGGTGAAGCGCTTGACCAATGTCACCGCCGCTCCGCCAAAGAGAGTGGTGTTGTGAACGTTCGTCTGGCCGAAGGTGTGATAGAGGGGGAGGCAGGCGATCGCGACATGCCCCGGTTTCATCACGTTGATCTCGTCGGGCCAGAGACTGAAGGTCCGTTCGGAGTTGTACTGCGAATTGGTGTAGACGTTGAAATGGGTCAGCTCGGCCCCTTTCGGTTTCCCCGTCGTGCCGCTGGTGTAGAGGATGACGGCAGTCTCGTCGGAGTTCGTCTGTGCGAGGTCGGCATGCGTGCCGCCGGCCATGACGTCCGCAAACGACCGGACTTCGCTCGGCAGATCACTCGGCAGGGAACAGGACCCGATCATGTAAAGGTGCGGACAGTTCTTTGCACGCCGGTACGCTTCGACGCCTTGCGCCGCGCAATCGGCGTGGACCACGAACGCGCGGGCTTCGCAGTCGTCAATCTGGTAGACGAGCTCCGTTGCGACATGGAGCGTGCTCAGGGGGACGACCACGCCGCCGGCGTACAGCACGCCGAAGTAGGCGATCGAGAACTCCGGCACGTTCGGAATCATGATCGCGACTTTTTCGCCCCGGTTGAGACCGCGTTCGAGCAGTTCCGCCGCGAAGCGTCTGGCTGCCTGGTCGAGCCGTTCGTAGGTGTAGCGAACGTTGTCCGCAATGATCGCGGTCTCGCGCGGAAAAGTCCGGGTGGAGTTATGGAGGATTGAAGCGAGATTGAGCGCCATGCGCGACCGTTCCCCGGCACTGGGTGTGAGTTTTCTCGGACCGTCGTCGAGTATGATAACCTGCGGCCTGTCACGAACAAGCAAGTCGCGTCGGCTGCGACGAACCGCACAGAATCGACTATGATGAGAGCCCGGGAGTTCATTTCGTTATCGATTCGTTATCCGTTGATCGCCCGCAAAGGATGCACTCGCCATGCCTCACGATGCTGCTCATACGCTCCTTGCCGACGTGGAAGCCTTCTGCCGGGAAGTCCGGCCGAGTGAGGAACTCTGTTATCTGGAGCATCGGTTCAACGACGAGGCGCTGCCGCTTGCAAAGAAGTACAAGCTGCTCGGAATGGCGATGCCGGCCGAGTACGGCGGACGCGGAGCCGATCTGCGGACGTATGCGAAAGCGCTCGCTCGGATCGGGCAGGAAGGAACCGGCCTCAGGACCTTGTTCTCAGGACACATCGCCATCGGACAGACGCCGATTCTCGAATGGGGAACCGAAGAACAGAAGCAGAAGTATCTGCAGCCGTCGTGCCGGGGCGAGATGCTGATGGCCTTCGGACTGACTGAGCCGGACGCCGGCTCGAATCCGCTCGAAATGACGACGAGCTACCGCCGCGAGGGAAACCGGTTCCTGCTCAACGGCGTGAAGTACCTCATCTCGAACGGCGGAATCGCCGACGTCGTCATCGTCTTCGCGTATCCGGAAGGGACGCGCGAGGGTATGAGCGCCTTCATCGTCGAGACCAGCGGCGAGGGTATTGAGCGCGAGGATCTCACGGCGAAGCTCGGCCTGCCAACATCGAACACCGCAATGTTCGAGCTCACCGACTACGCGGTGCCGGTCGAAAACCTGCTCGGCGGAGAAGGAAACGGTTTTCGTGTGGCGATGTCGACACTCGTCAGCGGACGGCTCAGCGTGGCGGCCGGATGTCTGGGGGTGATTGAAGACTGCCTGAAGGAATCGCTCGAGTACGCCAGGCAGCGGGAGCAGCATGGCAAACCGATCGGAAAGCATCAGCTCGTGCAGGCGCACATCGCCGAAATCGAGATTGCACGCCAGGCGACAGAGAGTCTGCTCGCAACGGCGATTGATGCGAAGATCGCCGCGCGTTCGGCACCGAAGGACGTATCACTCCAGAAGCAGGCCGACATGCTGGCCGCTCAGGTCAAGTATTTCGCGAGCAACGCCGCATGCGATGCCGCCGACCGGGCGGTGCAGGTTTTCGGCGGTCGCGGCTATTCGGAGCTGTATCGCCCCGGTCGTCACTGGAAGGATGTGCGGGTCTGCCGGATTTACGAAGGAACAGACGAAATCCTGAAACTGAAAATCGCGGCGTCGCTGCTCGGTAAAGAGTTCGCGGCGTTTTCATAAGTTTCACAAGATTCCTGCCGGGCAGGGCCGGCAGGCGGATGCACGCGACATTCTACGCCCGTTCGTTTTCTAGATCGCGTCGGAACGCTTCCCAGCCGTCGGCAATGACTTTCTCGGCTGCGGCTTCAATGAGGCCTCGGCTGACCGGCTTGAGAAGTCCGCCGATTTCCTGCACCTCGCTCGCCCAGTCGAGCTGAGTGCCGCCGATCGTGTCGGCGGTGAGGCGAATCGAAGTCTCGACCACGACCGACGCACCAATTCCCTTGCCGGTAATCTTCATCCGGGCCGAACTGATTGGATCCTCCTCGAGGATCTCCATGCGGAGTTTGAGTGTCCCGGAAAGGAACGACAGCCCCGGCTTCACGCGACATTCCAGAAGCCGCGGCTCCGACCTGTCGATTCGTTCGAGCTTCGGCAGGATCGTGGCGAAACGCGTGAGATCGGTCAGTCGATCCCAGAGCAACTGAGGTCCTTGTTCAAATCGTTCGGTCCCGGAAAGCTGCATCAGGAATCCTCGAATTGCGGATTCAATATCTCGGTAAGTCCGTAGACTTCACCGGAGCGAAGGGGCGCGCCGTTCCGCGATCGAAGCCGCTGCGATGTCGATCGGCGGACCGTCATCGTATGGAGGGCGATGCATGATGGCCAACAGCAAGGGGGATCAAATTCCGGCGACGTTCGCGAAACCTCCGGGGGACAAAAATGTAAAAATGGGTTGTCTGCGAAAAGTGTGATGAGGCCGCACGCCCGACCCTCTGCGAAGCGGTGCAGGTTTCTCTTTAATTTGTAGTGGTTGTATCAGTTGCGACGATGATTTCCGACAGGGGGCGCGCTTCTTCCTGCGCCTCAGTTCGTGGCCAGGGGCTGTCTCGATCATGTCGGCGCGATTCCTTCTACTGAGTTGCATCAGCCTGCTCCTCTGGGGGGCAACGGGCTGCTGCGTCCGGCAGGGGGCGCACTCGGTGAATCGCCTCTGGATGGACTGGGACACTTACTGCGGCACTGCGTACTGCATGGAAACCATCGACCACCTGCCTTATCACAAGGAGCGGATCGGATACTTCCGCTGGCAGTACAACAAAGATCCGGGGCATCAATACGCGAAGCTCGGCCCGCTGCCGCCGCGACCGGAATGCGATCCCGATTGTCCCTGCATCCAGGATATTCAGGGGCAGGGAGGTGGCGGCATACCGCGATCGACCGATTCGCTCTGGCAACCCGGGGTGCCGCAGCCGGTGGATGAGTCGGTCTTCCTGCCACCGGTACCGCCGCCGCAAGGCTTCGCGCCGCAAACCCCGACTCCGGCTCTGGCCCAACCGCCAGGTGCCACATCCGGAAGCCGGCCCGCCTCGGCGCCGAACGTCGTGCCGCCGCCGTCTCTGAAGCTTCCGGCCGATTCCCCTTCGCCATATTACGGGCCGACGGCTCAGCGGTGGGGAGGTTTCATATCGACCGGCCAACCGACCGTGCCGCCGAGCGCGACCGCGAACCGTCCCGCGGTTGCCCCTTCCGCGCCTGATCCTTCGCGCGTCGCCGACAAATCGTCGATGCCGCCGGGCGAATGGCTGCTGCTGCACTGAGCGTGTGCGGACGAGGGCCCGAAGTCCAAAGCCGGGTGGAACCACGCGCTGGAAATCGGCAGCGGTCGAAATTCGGTGTCGCCGCGCGCATCAATCGTTATGATGCTGAGGCAAAATCCGGTCCCGGTTCCTGACTTCGGGCCTTGGACTCTTGGACCTGAGACACCGTCCCCATTGAACCCTGCTTCGACATTCGTGTCTGAAGCTTTTCCGCAGGAGCGGCTGATGGCTTACGAGCAGATTCTGTACGAGGTTGCGGACGGGATCGGAACGATCACACTCAACCGTCCGACCAAGTTGAACGCCTGG
>JBFWWA010000088.1:0-11393 GCA_050246455.1 Planctomycetaceae bacterium | reverse complement strand
CTACACGATCAGCAGCTCGCCCGATCAGGAAATTGCCGACGGCACCTACGACAGGTTCTGGACGAAATACGAGATGGTCTCGCCCGGCCTTGCTGCCACGTTCGAAGACGGGCAGCCGCGGTTCGAGGAGCATGTCGACGACTACGGCAGTTTCCGATCGGCCTACGTTCCGTTCCGTTTCCCCGGCAGCACGAAGCCCGACTACATCTTCGCGGCCGATATCTCGCTCGACTACATCTACGGCCACCTGCATGAAACGCTCGTGAAGACCGCGATTGCAGGGATCGGGATTTTTATCGTCTCGTTCTGGTTTACAAGTCTGTTGGCGAACCATGTCTCGGGGCCGATGATGCGCCTCGCGAAGGTTATTCGCGGCGTGGTGCAGAGCGACTTCCAGATGAAGCCCGAAGAGCGGGAGTCGCTTGCTGGAATCGCCGACCGCTCGCACGTGGAAGTGTCGCAAGTTGCGCATGCGTTCTGCAAAGTCGAGCTGCGGCTGCAGGATTACTTCGTCAAGCTCGAACAGAACGCCGCTGAGCGGGAGCGCATCGCATCCGAGCTCAGCATCGCTCACGATATTCAGGTCGGACTCCTGCCGCAGCAGCTTCCTCAGACCGAGACGTGCGACCTGTTCACCCGAGTCATCCCGGCCAAGGAGGTCGGCGGCGACCTCTTCCACGTCGCGACGTTCGAAGATGGACGGCTGATGCTGGTCGTGGCCGACGTCTCCGGCAAGGGAATTGCCGCAGGTCTGTTCATGGCGATGACGAAGACGTTGCTCGACGTCGCGCTCCATTACGGCACGAGCCCGGAGCGGATCGTCACGTTCCTCAACAATCAGCTTTCGGCCGACAACGAAGCCTGCATGTTCGTGACGCTGTTCCTTGGCATCTTCGATCCGAAGACCGGCTTGCTCGAATTCTCGAACGCCGGCCATAATCCGCCGTACATCCGCCGCGAAGACGGGACCGTGCAGATGCTCGTCGGCCGCCACGGTCCGGCACTCGGCATCGCTCCCGGTTACGAATTCAACTCGGAGTCCGTCACGATCCAGTCGGGCGATCTGTTGCTGATGTATTCCGACGGCGTGACCGAAGCGCAGGATCCGGCAGAGAAGCTTTTCTCCGAAGAACGGCTGGAAAGTTGCCTGCAGGAGATGTCGCACCCGACCGCCAGCGATGCGGTCCGCACCGTGATCGACGAAGTCGCCGCGTTCCAGGGGACGGCCCCCCAGTTCGACGACATCACGCTCCTCGCCCTCCGCTACACGGCACCGGTCACGGCTGCAGTCGACGCAAAGCTCATCGCCACGCCGTAAGTCAGCGGGGCGCGGAATGGGGAGCCATAGCCGCGCCTCGACGCACGTTCGCAAAGTGCCGAAGTACACCCGACAGGATTCGAACCTGTGACCTGCAGTTTAGGAAACTGCCGCTCTATCCTACTGAGCTACGGGTGCAGGCGGTGGGCCGATCACGCGCCCCCGCTGGGGAGATTATAGCGGACTTCGCACGCAGCCAGAACCGAGATTGAGCCGCGGCGGAACCGAGTTTGCGCCGGCAGTCGGCAGGGTGTCGACTTCACAGTGCGCCCGGCGGTATGCTGTTCGGACGCCGGGAATACCCTGGTTGTTCCCCTGTTCGGTAACGCCGCCGAATTCTCGATTCCCCCGCCTGGAGGTCCTGGGAAACAGATGCTCGCCCGCGTCATTCTCATTGTCTGCTGGTCGGTTGCACCGGCCTGGGCCGATGAGCCGCCAGCTGTAATTACCGGTAAGGTGATCCGAGTCGATGATGGGCAGCATTTCGTTCTTGTCGATGACCAGAAAATGGAACGTCGCGTGAGGCTGTACGGCATTGCGGCTCCAGTCCATGGGCAGCCGTATCACGCCAAGTCCCGCGAGAACCTCTCCAGGCTCGTGCACGGCAAAGATGTGCAGGTCGAATTCGTGCGAGTCGGACGGCAAGGCCGGCTCCTCGGAAAGTTGAAATTGAATGGAGAGAACATCAACCTCCGTCAGGTCACCGATGGTTTCGCGTGGCGGGATCCGAGACACGACAAAGATAAAAATGAAGAACTGACGGACGCGGAGAAAACGGCCCGTAAGAAGATGCGCGGACTCTGGGCCGACAGGTCTCCCCAACCTCCCTGGGAGTTTCGGCGGGAGCAACGGCAGAAAAACAAAGGGGCGGGCAAGAAAGAAAAACCCGCAGCGAACGAGTGAAAACTTCTCCGTGTCGAGTGGGGGAATCGTTCCATATGGTCCGTGATCGCTTCCGCGTGTTCGTGATTCTGCTGCTGGGCCTCGTAGTCGACCGCGACGTCGGCGATACGCGGGCCGCGGAACTGGGCGAGGCCGAGCGCACCCTCGTCATCAAAAATGTCTCGCTGTTCGACTCCATGGCCGGCGCAATGCGCCCGTCCCGGACAATTGTGATTCGCGGCGCACGGATCCTGGATGTCGTCGGAGCTGATGCCGCGGTCACTGTTCCGGAAGGTGCGCGCGTCCTCGACGGCACCGGGAAGTACGCCATTCCGGGCCTCATCGATGCGCACGTCCATCTGGTCCATCTGGCCGACAGGATGCACATCACCGGCGATGAATTTCTCCCGATGTTCATCGCGGCCGGCGTCACGTCGGTCCGAAGCGCGGGTGATGCCATCGTCGCGGAGTCGAGCGTTGCCAAGTTCGCGGAATCGCATCCGGAACGTTCGCCGCGAGTCTTTCTTGCCAGCCCGCTCATCGACCGCGATCCGCCGTTTCATCGCGACGTCGGCTACGCACTGACGGATCCTGCGAAGGTGCAGGCCTTCGTGGAAGACATGGTCGCCTGGCGCGTCACCACGCTCAAAATCTACGTCGGTACGCCGCGGGCGGTCGGCGTGGAAGTGATCAAGGAAGGGCAGAAGCGCGGCCTCAAGATCACCGGGCACCTCGGCGCCTATTCGGCTCAGGAGGCGGCGGCCGACGGAATCGACTGCTTGGAGCACATCTGGTCGGTCTTCAATTACAGCATTCCTCCCGAAGCGGCGAAGCAGCCGGACCATCGCGCGAATCTCGACTTGAACAATCCCCAATGCCAGGCGCTCGTCGAACTGCTGGCGAACCGCAAGGTGACGGTCGACCCGACACTCGTCGTCTTCCGAAACATGATCTACCTCAACGACCTCGAAGAAGTCCACAAGCATCCCGACCTTCAGCATGTCCCCAAACGGATGCTTCAGTACTGGGAGAGCTATCGTGCTGGTAGTGGACTCAAGCCGGACACACGCGACGCGCGGCAGAAAGAAATTCAGAAATATCAGGAGCTCACCGGCAAGCTGCACCGCTTCGGCGTGCCGATTCTCGTCGGAACCGACACCCCCGAGCCCTTCGTCCCTCCCGGTTTCTCGCTGCATCAGGAGCTGGAAATGCTGGTGCAGTCGGGGCTGACTGCGGCCGAAGCACTCACTTCGGCGACCTTGCTCAATGCCCGCATGGTCAACAAGGGTGACGAACTCGGCCATCTCGACAAAGGGAAGATCGCGGACCTGGTGATTCTCTCCGCCGATCCGACTGTCGACATCCGCAACACTCGGAAGATTGAAAACGTCATCCGTTCGGGACACGTCACGACACCCGCCGCTGCACTCGCATTTGTCCCCGCCGACTGAGAACAATCTGGAATCTCGAATTCCGATCGACTACAAAGCTTCCTGATGACACTCGCCGACGCTCCGAGCCCATCCCCTGCCGACGTGCCGCCTGGCGCTGCCGACCCCGCACGCACTGCAGAGATCACGCATATCCGTCATCTCTCAGGCGAACAATGGAAGTCCGGAATTGCCGCCTGGCTCGGCTGGCTGTTCGACGGGCTCGACATGCAGCTCTACGTGCTCGTCGCCACTCCGTTCGTCGCCGAACTCCTCGGCCTGAGCGACATGAAGGATCCGCAGGTCGGCTATTACAGCTCGTGGATTCAGGCCGCGTTTCTGATCGGTTGGGCGCTCGGCGGCGGCTTCTTCGGACGAGTCGCCGATAAGATGGGCCGCAGCCGCGCGCTGATGCTGACGATTCTCGTCTACGCGTTCTTCACAGGAATGTCGTACTTTGCGCAGACCTGGTGGCATCTGCTCATCTTCCGGTTTCTGGCGGCGCTCGGCATTGGAGGCGAGTGGGCCGTCGGCGCTGCCATCCTCTCGGAGACCTGGCCGAAGACGTGGCGGCCCTGGATTGCGGCCGTACTTCAGACTGCGGTCAATCTCGGCATGATCGTCGCGAGCCTGGCGACTTATCTGCTGGCCGCACTGCCGCACCGCACGGTCTTTCTCGTCGGCGTACTGCCGGCGTTCATCGTTCTCTGGATTCGGCATGCCGTTCCGGAACCCGAGGAATGGCAGGGGGCGAAACGCGAATCGGCGGAGGCAGAACCGGGCTTCAGCGATCTGTTCCGCGGACCGGTGCGCCGCATCACGTTCCTCACGCTTTTCGCCTGCGGACTGTCGCTGACGGCTCACTGGGCGTTCATGTTCTGGTACCTGCAGCACCTGCGGAACCTTCCGGAAATGGCAAGCTGGACCGAGGCGGAGAAGAGTCAGCTCGTCAGCAAGGTGATGTCGCTGCTCATGGTCGCGTCGATTGCGGGAAACTTCGTCGCCGCTTGGCTCGCGCGGCGGCTGACCTATCGACGAACGATTGCCCTCATGTGCATCGGATATTTTCTGGCGATTGCCTGCACCTACGGCGTCGACCGGCCGCACGAAGAATTGTGGATCGGTCTGACGGCGATGGGGCTCTGCCAGGGACTGTTCGGTCTCTACACGATGTATCTCCCGCCGCTCTTCCCGACTCTGCTGCGTACCACTGGAGCGGGCTTCTGTTACAACTTCGGCCGCATTGTCGCCGGGTTCGGAACCGTCTTCTTCGGGCTCTTCTCCAAGGTCGGCGATTATCGGCTCGCGATCGTCTATGCCGGATTTCTGTTCGTCCCTGCCGCGGCCTTTGCGTGGATGCTGCCGGAAGCGCCTGAGGAACGAATGGGGAGCGAGTCCGACGTCTAGCACCCGGAACCGGCGGGCGGATCTTCCTTCGGGATCTGTGGCGTGGTATGTTACTCCGCATCAGACAACCTTAGCGGAGAGCCCGAATGCTGACGCTTGCGGGTCGACCTGATGCCGGTTCGTCGTTCTGCGATCGCATGACGCGGCGGAATTTTCTGAAGATTGGAACTCTGGGGCTCGGCGGGTTGTCGCTCCCGCAACTCCTCAAGGCCGATGATGCGGCCGGCAATTCTCGCTCGGTCAAATCGGTCATCATGATCTACCTGGTCGGCGGACCGCCGCATCAGGATATGTTTGACCTGAAGCCGGAAGCGCCGCGCGAAGTGGCGGGACCGTGGCGGCCCATTGCGACGAACGTTCCCGGGTTTGAAATCTGCGAAGCGTTCCCGCGCCTGGCACGAATGGCCGACAAATTTACGATCGTCCGCTCCCTTGTCGGCAACCAGGCGGGGCACGACGCAATCCAGGTCTTCAACGGGCATGATCCCGGTAAACCGACCGCCGCCGGCGGATGGCCGCAGTTCGGCTCGGCAGTCGCGAAGCTGCAGGGGCCGGCGCACCTGTCGACGCCGCCGTTCATCAGTCTTTGCTATCCCTGCACTCATCCGCCGTATAACGAGCCCGGTCCCGGATTTCTCGGCGCTGCTCAATCGCCGTTTCGACCGCTCGGGCCGACACGCGACGACATGGTCCTGCAGGGGGTGACGTTGGAACGGCTTGGCGATCGGCGCGCACTTTCGCGGAGCTTCGACCGCTTCCGCCAGGATGCGGACGTCACCGGGATGATGGACGGCATTGATCACTTCACTGAGCAGGCGATGGGACTGCTGACATCATCGCGTCTTGCGGAAGCGGTCGACCTCTCCAAAGAAGATCCGCGAACAGTTGCGCGGTACGGGACGGGCGACCCGAAAGTCTTTATCGACGAGAACGGCGCCCCGCGCGTGCCGCAGAGTCTGCTCGTTGCACGCCGATTGATCGAAGCGGGTGCGCGTGTGGTGACGGTGAACTACAGCAAGTGGGACTGGCACGGCGAGCCGTATGGTACTATTTTCTCACGCGAGGCGGTCGACTTCCCAGTCTTCGATCAATGCGTGAGCGCGCTGATTGAAGACCTGCATCAACGCGGGCTCGACAAAGATTGCTCGGTCGTCATTTGCGGAGAGTTCGGCCGAACTCCGAAGATCAGCTCGGTCGTGGGACGCGACCACTGGCCACCCGTCAATTTCGTGATGCTGGCCGGCGGTGGGATGAGAAACGGCCAGATCATCGGATCGACCGACCGCATTGCGGGGGAAGCGGCTTCCCGCCCGGTGACCTTCGGGGAGGTGTTCGCGACGCTCTATCACAATCTCGGCATCGACACCTCGCAGACCACGCTTCCGGATCTTAACGGCCGCCCGCAGTACCTTGTGGAAGACGACGCAAAACCGCTGCCGGAACTGGTGTAACGACTCCCGGCGCGATGCTCGGAGTTGAGTCCTACTCGACGTCAACGCGCGCGGTGAAGGTCATTTCCCGGTCGCCGCGGATGCGCAGGTCTTCGAGCAGCGTCGCGATGCTCGGCTTCAGGAAGTCGTTGAAGTGCTGCCGGTTGTCCCCCTTTTTCTTCACGACGAGGCGCTCGTCGAAGCTGACGAACTCCGGAGAAAACCAGAGCGAATGGGACTTCGCACCGGAGGAGATTGTCACGAGGTTCTTACCCGGCGCCACCTCGGCGCTGAGGGTCATCGGAGTGACCCGGCCACGGCTCTTTCCGGAAAGGACGTTCGCTGCCGTGACGGTCGGTGGAAAGCCTTCCGCTCGAAGCCACTGACAGCGATTCTCCGTCGTCCGCAGAACCTTGAGATCGAACGATTTGAGGTACTTCTGGCGGCGATGCAGCTCCATCCATTCGAAGATGCGGTGGACTTCCTCATAGTACGACTCGTAGCCGCGTCCAATGTACTCGACGTAGGTAATGTCGAGTCCCTGCACCATCATTTTGTCGACGACGGTCGTGTCGTGGTACGTCGTATTACGATCCAGGTCGAGTTCACCGCCGACGACGTAAAACGCCGTCTGCCGCGCGTTGGGATAATACCACCGGCAGTACTGATCGCAGACCGCGGCGATCGGGATTACTCCCGCGAAGAGGTCGGGATGCGACATGCCGATATCGAAGGCGGCATCGCCGCCGGCCCCGTGTCCGGAGAGGTAGATGCGGTCTGAATCAATTCGAAACCGCTTCCGCGCATCGGTGATGGAACGCAGCACGATGTCATGCGCGCTGGAGCTGTAGTCGTAGTGCCGCACATTCTCCGGCAGGTACTCCGGAGCGATGACGATATAGCCATGCCGCGTTGCCTGGCCCGGCTTCTCCGCAGTTCCGCTCCACCAGAGGAGCTCATCGCTCGCGGGTCGTTCTGCGGTTCTGAGAGCGACGATGAGCGGATAACGATGGTGCGGCGAATACTCCTCCGGCAGCAGAACGTGATACGCAGGGGGTGGATCGCTCAGACGGTCCGCCACTTCAACCTTGTGCGGCAGCATGGGCTTGATATCGGGAGTGTCGACGGTGGGGGGGATGTTCTGAATGATCTGCGCGACGCGCTCAACGCTGATTCCCTCGAGCGACTGCAATTTCGCGAGCAGATCGGCGCGGTCCTGCGGGTTGTCGGACTGCAGATACTGTGCAACCTGCTGCCGCGCCTTCCAGAGAGAGAGAGCCGCATTGAGGTCGGTAATTGCGTTCGCACTGCCGAGAATCCAGCCGGAGTATGCGAGGGAGAGTTTCTCCGACGGAGGGAGCGACGAATCCGACGCAAGGTTGAGAAACGGCTCAAGCCGCGCGATCGTCTCGTAGTTCAACTCATCACTGACCGTCGAGCGCAGCGGCATCAATTCCCTGATGACGGCGGAATCGGTGAGCTGGCCTTGCAGCTCGCCGAGCAGCTGGAGCGCCTTTTCGGCTTTCTGTTTCGCGTTGTCGTAGTCGGATTTGAGCTCGCGGATTTCGCGCAGAACCGAGGCGCTCATGTCTTTCGTTGGAAATGTCTCCGCCGCATTCACCGCCAGGTTGTGCTGGCCGGCGAGTTTTCGATTTCGCAGCTCCTGGAGAATGAGCGTTGCCTGCAGTTCTCTCAGGTTCTGCCGCACCAGTGCAACGGTCTCTTTTCGTTCGGGAAACTCGGCGGCAACGGCGTCGAGCTCGGCAGCACATTGCGGGTAAAGGCCGGCCTGCAGGTACAGCCTCGCAATTCCCATCCGGTCGTCCGGATTCTTGGGATCGCAGGCCTTTCGGAGAATTGCATCCAGCGTTTCCGGCGGCATCGAGGTGGTTGCGATCGCATGGTCCCAGTCGTAGTTGAGTCCGGTAAGACTCAGGATCTGGGGGGTGATCTTCGTAACTCCGACGGTGAGTGACTTCGGGCCGAACTGCGTGTTGACGACATGCGTCCGCTGGCCGAATTCGTTGAATGGGGTCGTTTCGGCATAACCTTCGAGGGAGCCGAGCATCGGCTTCCTCGAAGTGCGGATCTGTTTGACGTCGAACGATTCGTACTTCGAAAGCTGCGCTTCGCGATTGAGCACCGCCACCTGACGTCGCGACACGAAGGTGCGCCGCATACCGTCGTCGATCATAAGCGTTGGGAAGGCGACAATTTCGTCCTTGCCGCGCAGCTTGGCGGCATTGAGCGAGAGCCCCTGCACGAAGTTCGGAGTTCCCTCGAACGTCATGCCGTTCTTGACGGTGACATTTCCAGCAGAAAGCGATGCCGCAACGGCAACGACAATGGCAGCGGCCGGCAGCAGCGGCTTCAGGCAACTCCGGAGAAACGGCATCGCGCACCCGCCAGGACAGATCCAGAAACAATCACGCGTCCCACTTGACTGTATTATCGGCGGAATCCATTGGCCGGGGAAGCTTCGAGTTTCCGAACGGTTCAGAACCTGGACCGGTCGAACGGAATTCCGGAACGCGACGCTGACCTGAACGAGTCAACAGGCCCGTCGATCGATACAACCGGAAGGGTTGACGGCGGAACGGTTGACGGCGCGGGGGGTTACTTCTTCAGCGTCTGCTGAATGAAGGGAATTCCGTACACCCAGATGCCGTAGCCGATGCCCGCGAGGACGGCGAGGTAAATCACGAAGTTGATAAGGTCGCGAACATTGCTGATCCAGCGGCCCAGGAATCGCCAGCGGCGACGGCGCGCTTCCTGCCGGTCGAGCTTGTCGTAGAGTTTCCGGGTCTTCTGCGACTTCGCCTCCGCTTCCGCCTTGACGGTCCGCTTCTGCACGAGCGAGTCGAACTCGCGGAACTGCGCGAGTGGAAGGAAGCTGCCGTTGGGAGAATCCTTCGCCTTCGCGTTGATGTCGAGTGTTTCCGCCTTGATGCCGGCCATGATTTCTCCGGTCGACATCTTCGTCACGGTCATTTTACCGTCGGGGCCGTTGTGACGTACGAACCAGGTCTTCGTGCTTTGTGCCGCGGCTCCCAGCTGCATCTTCGCTTCGGTCTTCGCGGCATCTTCTGCGGACGTTGTCGCGCGCGTCGCGGCCACCGGCAGCTTCGTCGCGGGTGCACGGCTTACTGTCGAACCGACTCCGACAACCGATGCCTGCGCACCGGCGATGAAGCTGAGCGAAGCATTCGCGAGTCCGAGTCCCTGCAGGTCGCGGATGACTTCCGCACAATCGGCGTAGCGGTGCTTCGGATCCTTCGCGAGCATTTTGCCGATCATCAGGTCAAGCCGGTCGGGGACATCGGCATTGATCTTCCGCGCGGAAGGATATTGCCCCTTCTCTTTGGCGATGATGAGCTCGAGGGTGGTTTCGCCGGTGAAGGGAAGCTTGCCGGTGAGGAAATAGTAGAGCGTGCTGCCGAGGGCGTAGATGTCGGTTCGTTTGTCGACATGCTTCGCGTTGCGCGCCTGCTCGGGGGCCATATAAAGAGGGGTGCCGAGCCCGGTTCCGCTTTGCGTCATCGAGACGTCTTCATCGAGCGCTTTCGCGAGTCCGAAGTCGGCGACCTTCACGACGCCGCGCGCCGTGACGAGAATGTTGTCGGGCTTGATGTCGCGGTGGATCATGTTGAGCTCGTGCGCGTGATGCAGCGCTTCCGCACAAACGAGCGTGACGAAGAGCGCATCGCCGACGCTCAGCTTCTTCAGCTGATCCATCCACTTCTGCATGCTCTGGCCGTCGATGAATTCAATCGCCGCATAGTGAACGCCGGAGACCGAGTCCGCGGCGTAGACCTGGACGACGTTCGGGTGGTGCAGCTTTGCCATCGAACGGGCTTCACGAAGAAACCGCTGCACGAAGTCGGGCTTCTTGGCAAACTCCGGCGAGAGAGTCTTGAGCGCGACCTTACGGTCGAGACTCAATTGGGTGGCGAGGAAGACCGTCCCCATTCCTCCCTGACCGAGCTTCTTCTCGAGCTTGAAATCGCCGAGCTGGGTCACCTTCTTCGGCTGCTTCTTTTCGCCGGTGGGAACTTCCCCGGACGACGGAGGCTTGGCGGTCGCCTTGGTGGTTTCTTCCGCAACGGGCGACTTCGGCGGCGCTGCGACGTTCGTGTCGGCCAGGTTACTCGGCGAGCCGGGAATTTTCGTTTCCCCCAGAGCATCGGCAGGGGCGGCAGCACGATTCGATTCGGAAGTAGCCATGGCAGTGCCTCGAGTCGAGAACGCCGTTGGGACCAGCAGCACGACAGGGATCGACGGACCTGCGCCGGGACGGATTATGAGTCGCGCTGCGAGAATCGCCAAGATGAGACGGATGCCCCGCCCAAGGTCAGCCGGGGAAGTTGCTCCGCTCCCACCCGCAAACTTTCGCAGGCCGGCTGGAAACCGGCTCTCGGCCAGACGGCCCGTATTTGACGTAAACTATTATGAATTCTACTCGGCGCGATCGCAAACAGATTCCCCTTGGCGCTCGGCAATAACCGGAAAAACTGCCCGCCGGGGGTCAGGGATTCCCTGACCCGGAACGGGAGCATTGCACGAGAGCCGTGACGCAGCCAACTCCTGTGCTGAACGGCTAATAGGGGAATTTGGTGCCCGAGATTTGCTCGAACGCTTCGACGTACTTGGCGCGGGTTTTCGAGATGATGTCGGCCGGGAGCGAGGGGGGCTGGCTGTTCTTGTCCCACCCCGTGGTTTCGAGCCAGTCGCGCACGAACTGCTTGTCGAACGACGGCTGCCCGCGGCCGGGCTGATACAGGTCGGCCGGCCAGAAACGGGAACTGTCGGGAGTGAGGACTTCGTCGATCAGTATCAGGTCGCCGTCGAGCTGGCCGAATTCGAATTTCGTATCCGCGATGATGATCCCGCGCTCTCGAGCACGATCGGCGCCGCGCTGATAGACGT